>NZ_CAXQGS010000088.1:0-37527 GCF_964223445.1 Cytobacillus sp. | reverse complement strand
AAGAAATGTTGAGGCGACTGCCCAGGGACGACTAGCATAAGACGGTCCCTGAAAGAAGGGGTTTTTTCCTTCTGGAAGGGAACGGCTTATGACCTCGAGTCCCTAGGAGCCGAAACTAGACAAGCTTATGACCTCGAGACGATGGCGCCTGGAGCTAGACAGCACTAGATAAGCGGAAACAACTATGCATAAAACAAAATCCCCTTAGCCTCTGGCCAAGGGGATTTAAGATCTATTAGTTAGCTGCTTTTACTTTAGCAAATGCATCTTCGACAGAAACATACTCATAGCCAAGATCTTTCGCAACCGCTGGGTATGTGATGCTGCCGTTTACAACGTTAACGCCAAGCTTAAGTGCTGCATTGTCTTCAATAGCTTTAATAACGCCTTTGTTTGCAATCTGCAGCGCGTAGTTGATTGTAACGTTTGTAAGAGCAATTGTAGATGTTCTTGGTACGGCACCAGGCATGTTCGCAACAGCATAGTGAACAACGCCATGCTTATCGTAAGTTGGGTTGTCATGAGTTGTAATGTGATCAACTGTTTCAAAAATACCGCCCTGGTCAATCGCCACGTCAACTACTACTGAACCAGGCTTCATTGTTTTAATCATTTCTTCTGTTACAAGCTTAGGCGCTTTAGCTCCTGGGATTAGAACCGCACCAATTACCAGGTCAGCATCTTTAACAGCTTGTGCAATGTTGAAAGGATTAGACATTAAAGTTTGGATGCTGTTTCCGAAGATATCGTCAAGCTGGCGCAGACGTTCCGGGCTTAAGTCGATAATCGTAACTTGTGCGCCAAGCCCGATTGCCATTTTCGCTGCGTTGATTCCAACTACACCGCCGCCAATGATGGTAACTTTTCCGCGTGAAACGCCTGGAACACCTGCCAGAAGAATACCCATACCGCCATTTGTCTTCTGGAGGAATTGAGCTCCAATTTGAGCAGACATGCGTCCTGCAACTTCACTCATTGGAGTAAGAAGAGGCAATGTGCGGTTTACTTCTACTGTTTCATAGGCGATAGCTGTAACACCTTTTTCAGTTAATGCTTTTGCAAGCTCTGGCTCTGCTGCAAGGTGAAGGTATGTGAAAAGTACCAAACCTTCACGGAAATAACCATACTCTGAAGCTAGAGGCTCTTTAACCTTCATAACCATTTCAGCAGCCCATGCCTCTGCAGCAGTATCTACGATAACAGCTCCTACTTCTGTATAATCTTCATTTGTGAAACCGCTTCCAATTCCTGCATCGATTTCTACAAATACTTTATGTCCGGCTTTTACTAATGCGTCAACGCTTGCTGGTGTTGCAGCAACACGGTTTTCGTTATTTTTAATCTCTTTAGGTACTCCAATAATCATGGAAAAATCCCCTTTCAATCTATCAAATATGATATTTACTATTGACAGTATAATAATTTTAATAAAGCGCTGTCATTGTTGAATCGGTAAAATAAAAGAGCCTCCATTTGTGAAAATCTACAAATGGGGGCTCTTCTTTTCGATTCTCCGGATTTTAAGTTCAAGATATAATGAAAGTTTTGTATTTGTATTCTTCAAATCAACTTCCCCGATATCGGTTATCCTCTTTAAGCGATAATTCAAAGTATTCATATGGATATGCAGCTTTTTAGCTGTTTCATTCACATTGCTGTCATGATCAATGAAGGCTTCCAGAGTAGTGAGCAGATTGGTCCGATGCTCAAGATCGTATTTGTTAAGCTTTTCGATAGCCGGATGCTCATATGGTTCCAGCCGTTTCTTTTCGAGTATGGCATCAAGATAGCGGAAAATGCCAAGCTGCTGATAGCTATAGACATGATGGATCTCTTCCGGAAATTGTTCTTTAAGACGCAGGACCTGCAGTGCCTCCTGATAGCTTTTTTCAACTTTCTCATAGTGCTGATAAGTTGTTCCAGTTGCCCCGCTAATATGATCAATGTTAAATCGTGTCTTCATTTGATCAATGAAAAAATGGATGAAGTCTATAAAAGCATTTTCGGAAAGAGCAGGTCCCGGCGGCGCAGCCAGTATAATAAATTCATTTCCCATCGCTGCATGAAAGGTTATATGAACCTTTTGGCTCGTCGTGATCAGATAAATGATATTTTGTTCTATTTTAGAGGTAACTTCTTCTTTAAACCTAAAGACAAGTACAGCAAACGGCGTTGGCGGTTTAATGCTTAAGTCCTCAAATCTTTCTGCGATTTCATCATGAGTATGGAAATGGCCGGTTAACAGTTCCCAGAAAAAATCCCGGTATCCCTCAGCTCTTTTTTTCTTTTGGGCGTTTAATCTCAGCATTTCCGTCCTTGCAGACTTTGCAGCAAGCTTTAGCAGGTTCAGCTTGCTTTCTGTTAACAGGGCTTCTTCTTCGACTGCCCAAATGTAGCCTAATACTTCATTATGATTGCGTATGGAAATGGCTACCCGATTTCCCAGCCCTATTTCCTTTATTTCAGGGATTCTAAGTGGTTCTCCGCTTTGCATCAGCTGAGGAATCACACGTTCTTTCCATAAACGATTGATCACCTTTTCAGGAACCTTTCTGCTGATGATTGTTGCGATTCTCGCGGTATCTGTCTGGTCATCATGTGTACTGTAGGCCAGCAGGCGATGGTTAACATCTTCTATTGTAACAGGGCATTCCAGGACATCGCGAATCTTATCTACCAATTCCTCCAGATCACTAAATGCCCTCTTAAACGGATCTTTTTCCATTTTATCATCACCCAATCGTAAAACTCCTTTAAACGCCAATTCACTTTTTCTATCCTATTATATTATACCTCAATCCCAACCTGCACTCTACCAAAGCCATCAAGCCATTCGACATATTTCGCTCGGTGCCCGACCTCCTTTTTTAAAAAATTGCTAATAGTTTTACTTCTCCCATTTGACTTGAAGTTATATTCAGATAATTTTACAATAGGACATGTTCACAAAAAAAGCATATAATAATAGTTTTGTTCACAGCAATTGAAAGCGTTAACATATAGGAGGCGATGGAATTTATGCTTGAGACGCTTAATAAAATTAACGGGGTGCTCTGGGGCACACCAAGTTTGATTTTGCTTTTTGGTACTGGTGTTCTTTTAACATTCATGCTGAAGGGCCTTCAATTCAGAAGGCTGATATATGCGTTTAAATTAGGGTTTACCAGAGAAGGACAGGCTGGATCTAATGATGAGGGTGATGTCAGTAACTTTAAGGCGCTTATGACAGCCCTCGCAGCAACAATTGGCAATGGTAATATCGCCGGGGTTGCCACTGCGATTACACTTGGAGGACCAGGGGCCATCTTCTGGATGTGGATTGTTGGCCTGCTGGGAATGGCAACCAAATATGCCGAAGCCTTGCTGGCAATGAAATACCGGGTGAAGAACGCAAATGGCGAGTACTCCAGCGGACCAATGTATTATGTTGAACGCGGTCTTGGCAAAAAGTTCAAATGGCTTGCAGTTGCATTTGCAATCTTTGGAGCATTTGCAGCACTTGGAATCGGAAACAGTGTTCAATCGAATACGATTGCAGCAGTTATGGATACTTCATTCGGAATTAATAATTGGATTACAGGTGTCATTCTTGCTGTACTGGCTGGTTTAATCATTTTTGGAGGCATTCAGCGTATTAGTACAGTTGCTGGATTCTTTGTACCAGTCATGGCGGTTCTTTATATTGGCGGTGCTTTAATTATTTTGGCTGTTAATTATGATCAAATTATTCCTGGTTTCCAGACTATCTTCTACTATGCCTTCAATCCGGTTGCAGCGACTGGCGGTTTTGTCGGTGTTGTAGTATCTGAAGCGATCAAGAATGGTGTTTCAAGGGGTATTTTCTCTAACGAAGCCGGTCTTGGTACCGCAGCGTTAATCGCAGGCAACGCCAAGACAGACCACCCTGTAAAACAGGCTCTTGTTGCGATGACTGGCACATTTATTGTGACAATCGTTGTTTGTACGATGACTGGACTGGTGCTTATCATGACTGGCTTCTGGGATACAACAGGAGGATTGATCTCTGGTGTGGCGCACGATGGCAGCCTTGACGGCGGGGCATTAACAAGTGCAGCCTTTACTCATGTCCTTGGAACAGCGGGTGAATATATCGTTGCATTCTCTGTTATATTCTTCGGTTTCTCAACAATCGTCGGCTGGTATGTATACGGCGAAAAATGCTTTGAGTACCTGGTTGGCACAAAAGGAATAATGGGATACCGTGCCATTTACATCTTTGCGACTGGAATTGGTGCGGTTGCCAACTTAACTACCGTTTGGGCCTTCGCTGACATGGCAAATGCATTAATGATGATTCCTAACTTAATTGCATTAATCCTTTTAAGCAAAGTGGTTGTTAAAGATACTAATGAATTCTTTGAAAACCACTATAAAGCAGCAAATAAGCAGCTTAAGAAAGCTGGCTGATAAGAAAAGCCCCAGGCGCCCGCTTATCGGAGCCCGGAGCCAGAAAATTATCGAAGTTCAAAGTTTTATACTTTCTTATTTTGTATATGTAAAACAAACACAGGTCCTGAATCTGTGTTTGTTTTTGGTTTTAAGCTGTGATACTAAAATATCTGCCGATGGAATAACGAACCTTCATTTTTATCGTGAATATAGGCAAATATTCGATAGTGATAGAGAAAATTGTCAGTTAATATTGCTTCTCCTTCAAAAGAATAAGCATCTATAAAAGCTTCAATTTTGTCTTCATCCTCTTCATCCCATACCCCGGTCAACCAGATTTTATAGGCAAGCTTGCTGTTTAAACCGTGATATCCGCTATCTTCAAATAGCTCCTCTATTTGCTCCCTTTCCACCTTTTAAGCCCCCCTCCTCTATATTATCCAGCCTTTTCTGTTTTTATCTTCCTTATACATTTTGGGACAAGGCAAATATACAATTTTAGCACCACATGGAGTTAACTTGTCTATACTATATCGAAGTCTATTTTATTCAGAAGGATTGATTTTTAAAAAGACTAAGGGAGGGATAACGATGAAATTGAACGAGTTATTTCATTTAGGCAATAAAACAGCAATTGTAACAGGAGGAGGCCGCGGACTCGGCGAGCAAATGGCAAATGCACTTGGGGAAGCAGGAGCAAATGTTGTCGTCTGCTCACGAAGCATTGAAGCATGTGAGCATGTAAGAAAAAGCCTTGAAGCAAAGGGAGTTAAATCTCTGGCGATTGAATGTGACATAACCAATGAGGAAGACATTCAAATGGTCATCAGCAAGACCTTAGAGACATTTGGAAGCATTGATATTCTCATTAATAATAGCGGAACATCCTGGGTTGCGCCATTTCTTGAACTGCCTGCTGATAAATGGGACAAAGTCATGAATGTGAATCTAAAGGGACTGTTTTTATTTTCACAGGCTGCGGCAAAAGTGATGACGAAGCAGGGCAGCGGCAAAATCATCAATATTTCTTCAGTAAATGGATTGAGGGGTACTCATTCCGCATTTCTTGATGCAGTGGCCTACAGTACAAGTAAAGGAGCTGTTATCGCACTTACGAAGGATTTAGCTGTAAAATTAGCACCTGCCGGCATTCAAGTGAATGCTATTGCTCCCGGCTTCTTCCCTACCAGAATAACAAAGGTCCTGGAAAAATCGAGTTCAGTTATTCTCGGAAAAATTCCTGCCGGAAGATTTGGAAGTGAACATGACTTAAAAGGAGCTGCTGTCTTCTTATCATCCAAAGCGTCTGATTACGTGACAGGGCAGGTTCTAGTCGTAGATGGAGGAATGACAGTGTCACTCTGAGTCCGTTGATTTCCCTGGATTGACTTCATAGAAAGGAGAATGTTTATGTCTATTAACCATACTGAAGCCCTATTACAGGCAATAAAAAAGGTAGGGACAAAAGTGGAAAGAGAACTGAACGAATCCATTCAGAACTCTATTAACAAGGAAGAAATATTTAAAAATCTGATCACCCGTTCCGAGGTGACCGCTGCAAGCATGAAAAAACTCCAGGAAGCTATTGAGACACTATCCATCCCTCTTAATTTCCCTACCAAGACAGACGTGGCAAACGCAGCAAAATTAACTGTGCAGGCTGAAGAAAAAATGGATCTGATTGACGAAAAAGTCATTGCATTGGCTCAATCAGTAGAAGAAATAAAAAAAGCACTTGGCAGCAGTGAAAGCGCGGGAAAATAAATGGCACAACATACCGCTTCCAAAAAACTGCATGGATTCTTTAAGACCATGGTTCAGCCCGATCCGGAGATTCATTTAACTCCCAGGACTGCTGTCTGGAAAAAAAACAAGGCAACGCTCTGGCACTATGCCCCTTCCAGTAAAAAATACAGAATTCCGGTGTTCCTGGTTTATTCGCTTGTCAATCAGCCATTTATTTTAGATCTGGGGCCGCAAAGCAGTTTAATCGAAGCTTTGGCTAACAGCGGGTACGATGTCTATCTGCTGGATTTCGGGACTCCCGGTTATGAGGATAAAGACATTACGATGAATGACTATATTACGGAATACATCCAAAAGGGAGTAAAAAGAGCTTTATATCACGCCAGAGCAGAGGAAATAACCGTAATGGGCTTTTGCCTGGGCGGCACTTTTGCAGCCATTTATGCGGCCATTGCGGAGGAGCCGGTCAAAAACTTAGTATTGTCTGTCTCACCAGTTGATTTCAGCACCGTGCCTGTCTTTGATAAATGGGCAGAAGAATTGCGGAATGGAGGAGGCAGCCTGGATTCCATTTTTGATGCATGGGGACTTATCCCCGCCTTTGCCATCAAATCTGGTATGCGGCTATTTACTTCACCCGTTTATTACTCTCCTTATTTATCGCTGCTGGCGAGGGGCGACGATGAAGCATACGCATCCAGGTGGAAACGGTTTAACACCTGGACCAATGGCCATATTCCATTTGCCGGGGCAGCGCTGAAGCAAATCAATCATGATCTTGCAAAAGAAAATAAGCTTGTGAAGGGCACATTAACCATCGGTGATAAGAAGGCTGTTCTCAGTGCTATTAAAGCTAATTTACTCGCTGTTGCTTCGGATAATGATCGCCTTGTTCCAAAAGAGCAGATTCTTCCGGTCATGGACCTCGTGTCAAGCGCTGATAAAACTTTTCATCTGCTTCAGGGGGGACATGCCAACCTTACTTCAGAAGGAAAAGTTCCTGACTACATGGACAAATGGCTGTCATCAAGATCAGGACAAATATAATATTCCATTCCCCTGCATCTGCAGGGGATTCACGTTTAAAGGAGGTATCTTAATGACTTTCTGGAATTACCCAAATTATATTATAAGCGGCCATACCATCAGTGCCTATATGGGTTTCGCTTCATTTGTGTTTAAAGATTTATTCTATGTGTAGGCTTTTAAAACCATGCAGCTGCTGCATGGTTTTATTTTTTTAATGTCTTTACTGAAATTGTGTTTTTAAGTGCAGATTTGCAAATAATAAGATAATGAACAAAAGTTTGAAGTCCCTCCCAAAAGAGAGCCTGACAGCAGGAATAAGCCTAATGACAAGAGCAAAGGAGACTACTAATGGACATGAAGATTTTCAAGGCAATCAACCGGTTGTCCGGACGTATTGCTTTCATGGACTTTTTAATGATTCTTTTATCAAATAGGGCAAGGTATTTATTTTTATTTGTACTGGGATGCATGTGGCTGGCAAAAGGCCCCTCCAAAACAGCCGCTAAAAAAGCGGCTGCAGCTTCCCTGATCGCTATCCTGGTAAACAAGATCATTAAAATTTGTTATTTTAAGCCCCGCCCCTTCATAAAAAACAAGATTGGCATATTGATCCCAGCCAAAAGAGATTCCAGTTTTCCAAGCAAACATACAGTGGTGTCATTTGCTGCCTCTATCGTCATTTTTTACGGCAATCGATTTTTAGGTCGTATTTTGCTGTGGGTTTCAGCCCTTACAGGCTTCGCGCGTATCTGGGCTGGCCACCATTACCCTTCTGATGTAATAGGCGGCGCCCTAATTGGCGGCGCAATAGGCTGGATGACAGAAAAATGTCTATATATGAATTCAAAATCCGTAAATCAGGATGATAAAAAAATGTAAAATCCGCACTATCTTTGCCGAAAGAAAACTTGTTTTGTCAGCCTGGAAGGACTTCCCGTTATCCGGATAGAATCCATTGTGAAAACGGGAGGGGATCAGAATGAACACAAGTGCTGCTGCCAAATTGTTAGGAGTTTCGCCAAGCACTATTCAGCGATGGGTTAAACAACTGGGACTCCGGACGGAACGCAATGAACTAGGCCATTACTTATTTACGGAAGAAGATATTAACCTGCTTAAGCAGGTGCAGGATCAGCTTAACCAGGGGATTATATTGCAGGACGTTACGGTAAATGGCAAAAAGGCCAGAAAAGGTACGGTTCAGGGAGAAACAGCGGAACCAGCCATGGAGAAAATATATTTGAAGATCAGTGAGCTTGAACAGCGGCTGAACGGAAAAGCGGATGATGTTGTCTCCTATCAGCTGCTGCAGCACCGCAGCGAAATAGAAGAGCTGCAAAAAGAGAATGCACGCCTGCTCAAACGGATTGAGGTTCTTGAAGCCAGGACTGCTGTAAAAAGCCGAAGCATCCCCGCTGACACCCTTTTGGTTTTTGATCAGGAGAAGCCCAGGAAGAAATTGAAAAAGAAAAATATTTTTACTATGCTATTCGGGTTTTAAAAGGCAATAAAGCGTTACGTGATGTAACGCTTTATGCTGATTAATCATCCCAGCTGAATCGCTGCTCACGGAAGGGGTCACCATAGTTATGATAGCCGTTTTTCTCCCAAAATCCAGGCTTGTCAATTTCAGAAAACTCGATGCCTCTAATCCACTTTGCGCTTTTCCAAAAATAAAGATGCGGAATCACGGCTCTTAGTGGAAACCCATGTTCAGGAGTCAGGAGCTCACCGTTATGGGTATGGGCAAGCAGACTTGTGCTTTTTAAAAAATCTTTAATGGGGAGGTTCGTTGTCCAACCTTCTTCCGCATGGAGGATTACAAATTGTGCGGTTTCTTTTACACCTGCCTGCCTGGCAATTTCAGCGGCGGAGACTCCCTCCCAAACGTTATCAAGCTTTGACCAGCCCGTAACACAGTGGATATCATTTTTGTACTGTGTCTGAGGAAGGTTCATTACCTCCTCATGCGAAAAGGATAATTCCTTTTCCACTTCCCCAAATATCTGCAGACTCCATTCCTGCATATCCTTATAATGCGGAACATTTCCATAGTGCAGTACAGGAAAGGCAGTCGAAACATTTTGATTTGGCGGTACCCGGCTTGAGGCCGGTTTTCTGATTTTCCCAAAATACACTGAAGCCACCTCAGTTCTTTTTCCTTTATCGTACCCTAGTTTACGAACTGATAAAAGCAGTGAGAAAGCAGCCCCCTTTATGGAAGCTGCTTAAAATTATAAGATAATTGCCGCCAGCCATCCAAACAGGATGAGCGGAATGTTGTAGTGAAGGAATGTTGGCACACAAGTATCCCATATGTGATTGTGCTGTCCATCTGCATTCAAGCCTGCTGTAGGCCCCAATGTACTATCTGACGCAGGCGAACCGGCATCTCCAAGAGCAGCGGCGGTCCCTACTAGAGCAATAGTTGCCATCGGACTGAAGCCAACCTCTAGTGCAAGCGGCACAAATATGGTTGCAATAATCGGGATGGTTGAGAATGAAGATCCAATCCCCATTGTAACAAGTAAGCCGACAAGAAGCATAAGCAATGCAGCTAGTGATTTATTATCACCGATGATTCCTGCCGCCTGTTCAACAAGGCTTTCAACATCGCCTGTTTCTTTTAAAACATCTGCAAATCCAAATGCAGCCAGCATAACAAATCCAATAAATGCCATCATCTTCATGCCCTCTGTTAAAAGCTGATCTGCCTCGTTCCATTTGATAGCTCCGCTGATATAAATAACTAAAATACCTGTCAGCGCCCCAAAGATCATTGAATCCAGCTGCAGCTGTACAATGAGAGCTGCTGCAATCGCAATGAGAGAAAAAATAATGCTCTTTTTTGAATAGTTGCCTTTCTCCGTCTCCATTAATTCTGATGGGCGATAATCCCTTTTTTTACGGTAAACAAATAATGCAGCTAAAAGACCAGCTGCCATGCCGGCTACAGGAATAAGCATGGCTTTCGGGATGTCTGCCATTTCCACAGCCAATCCGCTATTCTCCATATTTTCCGCGAGTATTCCGTGGAAAATTTGGCCAAATCCCGCAGGAAGCAGTATATACGGAGCTGTTAAACCAAATGTCAATACAGATGCGATCAGCCGGCGGTCCATTTCGAGCTCATTCATAACCTTCAATAAAGGGGGAATTAATATCGGAATAAACGCAATATGAATTGGAATCAGATTCTGAGAAAAAATAGACATTAATAAAATAGAAAATATGATAAGTGCCTTTGATAAGGTTTTCCCTCTGGATTCCCCGTCTTTTCCGACCTTTGCCAGAACCCATTCCACTAATAGATTCGGAAGTCCGGCTGCGGAAATGGCTAAGGCAAATCCGCCCAATAACGCATAACTTAATGCAACCTCTGCACTGCCGCCGAGCCCATTTGAAAAAACTTCAATTGTTTTATCTATGCTTAAACCGCCTGCCAGCCCGCCTGCCAATGCTCCAGCCACTAGGGCCAGAACCACATTGACACGCAAAAGGCTGAGAACAAGCATAATCAAAACTGCAAGTATAACTGCATTCATGATGATACCCTCTTTCTGTACTTATATCCCATTACTTTACTCCGCTAAATTGGTAGAGAACTAAAACACAAGTATTAAACTATCATACTTCCACTTTTCGTGTCAATGATTTTGGGGAGATTCGAAAATGGGAGTTTGCGCCAGACGCTGTTTTCGCCGGTATTTTTTAGGAATTGGGCGGATAAATTGAGGGTTTTGGCCGGTATTTCAGGTTAACCGGCGGGTAAAGTTCATTTTCACCGTTCCATTGAGAATTCAAGCTAAAAAACTGCAAAAAAACTCCGGATTTCTCCGGAGTTCTGAATTCATCGTTAGTTTGCTTCAAACCTTTCAACCAGCAGTGCCAATGTACGCACCATAACGCCTGTCGCGCCGTCTGGTCCAAGATCATGGCTTTTGGCTGTTGTGGCTGTACCTGCAATATCAAGATGCACCCATGGTGTGTTTTCGGCAAATTCACCTACAAATCCTCCGCCCATAATGGCATGGCCGGCACGTCCAGGCGAATTGTTCAGGTCCGCAACCTTGCTGCTTCTGATTCTTTCTTTATCTTTTTCAAAAAGAGGCAGACGCCAGATTGGTTCGCCAGCTTCATAGGATGCTTCCAGCACCTGCTCAAACCACTCTTCATTATTGGTTAATGCACCAGTTGTTTCTTCCCCCAGTGCAACGATGACACCGCCAGTCAGAGTTGCAACATCCACCAGGTAATCTGCTCCATGATGCTTTGCATATGTGACCGCATCAGCAAGAGCCAAACGCCCTTCTGCATCCGTGTTAAGGACTTCAATGGTTTTCCCGCTCATGGATGTTATGATATCATCCGGCTTAAAAGCTGTTCCGCTCACCATATTATCTGTAGAAGGAATAACAGCGACAACATTTTGTTCAGGCTTCAGTTCGCCGATGACTTCCATTGCGCCAAGCACAGCGGCTGCACCGCCCATGTCGGTTTTCATCCCGACAATGCCGTCTTTCGGCTTAAGGGAATAGCCTCCTGTATCAAAGGTAATTCCTTTGCCCACCAGGCCGATGACATCCTTCCATTCCTCCTTGCCCTGATATTTAATGACAATCATCTTAGGAGGCTCTGCTGATCCCTGATTAACTGCCAGAAGAGCACCCATGCCAAGCTTAAGCATATCTTCTTTTTCAAGGATTTCCACTTCAAATCCGTATCTCCATGCCAGTTCAGAAGAGTAATTTGCCAGATCAGTGGCAGTCAGCATATTGCCTGGCAGGTTAACTAATGTACGGGCTGAGTTCGTTCCTTTCCCGTGGGCATACCCTACAGTAAGGGAGGCCTTTACATCTTCCTCATCTGCGGCTTCACAAAAAACGGCAATACTTTCAACTTCCTTTTCGGGTTCGTTCGACTTCTGTTTGTAATCTTCAAATTTATAGGTGGAAAGAGCAAACGCCTCGCTGGCTGCATGGGCTGCATCAAGCGCATCAACATTTCCTCCAATAAATGTATCAAGGTAAACACCCGCATTTTGAAGCCTGGACGATTTCACTTCCTTGAATGCCCTGCCCAATGCTTCACGCAACTCTTCAAAGCTGAATTCTTTTTCTTTTCCTAGGCCGACTGTAATTAATCGTTTAGGCCCGATTTTTCCAAAAGTATGTATTTTTGCAATGGCTTTTTTCTTGGCAGAAATATCCCCGCTTTTCACCAGTTCTGTCAGCTGGCCGTCAAATTGGTCATCTGCACGGGCCAGCACACCTTCAAACCTGGCTGGTTTATCGAAGACACCAACAATCAGGCATTCCTGTTCGGCTGAGAAGTCAAACTCTTTCTTTACTGAAAACATTCTCGCACCCCCATAATATATTTTTCATCTTATTATATCGAAAATATTAAATTATTTCGACTATCTAATTTTATGATGTTTCTGCTCTTGCTAATCTTCCAAATATAGCACCAGCTGCGGCAGTTTAGGAAGAGTTTCTATCATTTCAAATGGGATCCGATCGATATCTTCCGGAAAAATAGAGAGGCATTCTTCAATAAATCCATACACATGCTCAAGATTAATCCCCCAGTGTTTTGGCCGGTAAGACTGCAAGTATTCCTGTGCCGCCTGCATCATCAGCCTTGCTCCTTTGACATTGCCGTATTCATAATGATAGATGCTGACACTCATTTGCAGCAGGCCTTTCAAAAATAGATTGCCTTTGTCAGTCATCCATATTTCCTCAAGAAGATCATGGCATGTGTAATAGTCACCTTCATTGAAACTGACAAAGAATTCGTAATATTCAAGAGGATAATCTTCCATGAAATCACCCCATGTTCAGAACTTCCTATCACTTTCATTTTAACAAAAACGAAAGTGATTATCCTATATGTACAATCCTTAAGTATATTCTTTAATTATTGGGTAAAGAAAATAGAGACAGAAAGGAGAATGATATGGATCCTCTATTATTTGCAGCCTTTGCAGCGGGATATATCCTGCTATTCTTCTGGGCGCTATGTGCTGCAAAAGACAATGGCTCCATTAGTGCTGCTTTCCTGCTTCCTGTTCTTCTCGGGTTAATTTACGATAACGCTATTCTGGCTGCCGGCCGTTTTATCGGGGAGGGCAATATTTTAAAGCATCTGAATTATGCCCGTTTTTGGATACACGCTTTTTTCACCCCACTGCTTGTCCTTTACTCCTGGAAAACTTTAAAACAAGCAGATCTAGAATGGGCCAAAACAGGCACATCCAAATCGATGGCCTATTTGCTTACAGCAGGATTAATTATTCTGGAACTTGCTGCTGAAGTATTCGGACTTAATCTGGAACCAAAATGGGAATTTGGCGTTCTTAGTTATTCAGATTCAGAGACATCAGGAGGCCCTCCCCTTATGGTGCTGATTGTATCTGCTGTGCTGCTGGCGGCATCTGTTGTTGTTTGGCGCAAACAGGGCTGGTTCTGGTTTTTTTCCGGAACTGCATTGATGATTATCGGAAGCGCCATTGATATTCCAATTGAAAGTGAAGCTGCCATAAATGCCTTTGAATGGCTTCTTTTGTTTTCAATGACAGCAACAGCTTATTTTCAGAAAAAGCATCGATTAACAAAAACTTAAAATAGATCAGCTTGCAGGAAGGAACAATCTGTTGGAGAATATTAGTTAGTATAGCTTTCGGCAGTTCCGGTAAACTGCATATTTGAAGCTGCAGCGGGAGTATCATACACTCAAGAGGTGGTCTCATATGGAATTATTGACGAATTTCCCTTTATGGTCTGCATTGGCAGCCATCTTCTTTGCCCAATTTGTAAAAGTACCCATTCAATTTATTGCCACCCGAAAAGTGGATTGGTCCCTTTTGACAAGTACTGGCGGAATGCCCAGCTCACACTCAGCAGCAGTAACTGCCCTTTCAACCGGAGTGGCACTAGAGACTGGAATAGACTCCGCTGTATTCGCTGTCTCAGCCGTATTTGCCATTATCACGATGTTTGATGCTACCGGAGTGCGACGCCAGGCTGGGGAACAGGCGATTGTATTAAACCAGCTTGTTGCCGACTTCAATAAATTTGTTGAAGAAGCAAAGACATGGCAGAAGAAAGAAGACCAAGAAAAACAGAAAGAATTGAAGGAGCTGCTGGGCCATAAGCCGATAGAAGTTCTATTTGGCGGCCTGACTGGAATCCTATTAACTTTAGGACTTCATTATTTATTTTCCTGAAGGTTGTGATTTGAAGTGAAAATCCTTTCCTTATGCCCAAGCAATACGGAATTAGTGGAATACTTGGGTTTTACTGATATGCTCGCGGGGGTGGACGATTATTCGGATTGGCCCGGCCAAATCTCCAAGCTGCCCCGGCTTGGCCCTGACTTGTCTATTAATATGGACAAAGTGGAAGAATTGAAGCCTGATCTTGTGCTCGCATCCCTTAGTGTACCCGGCATGGAAAAGAATGTAGCGGAGCTTGAAAAAAGGCAGATTCCCCACATTGTTTTAAATCCTCAAAGCCTGGCAGATATTGAACAGGACCTGGTTTTTGCAGCTGAAAAAATTGGGAAGCCTGAAAGAGGCATTTTGGCTGCTAAAGAGTTTGCTGCAAAAATAGAGGAACTTAAGCTCATCTCAAGCAGGATTGAAAAAAAACCTAGCCTCTATTGGGAATGGTGGCCCAAGCCCGTATTTACACCGGGCAAGGTCAATTGGCTGACGGAAATCAGTGAAATTGCCGGTGGAACGAATTTATTCAGGGATGTTGAGCTGGCAAGTATACAGACTGATTGGGAAGATGTCCTAAATCGCCAGCCTGATTATATCTGTCTCGCGTGGGTCGGTGTCAGAAGAGAAAAGGTAAATCCGGAAGTTATTCTGAAACGTCCAGGCTGGAGTGAAATGGAAGCAGTTAAGCAGAACAAAGTCCTGATTCTGGAAGAAGAACTTTTTTGCAGGCCATCACCACGCCTGATTGAAGGAGCTATCAAATTAGCTAAAAAAATTCATCCGCAGTCATTTTCAATGTTATAAAAATAAAGAGGCAAATCCGATTAGTTTCGCGGATTTGCCTGCATTCCGTAATTATTTTTTCTCAGATTTAATATATTGCTGTCTAAAAACCTGCATAGATTCATTTTCATTCAGTAACTTTAATTCTTCTTCCGTCAGGGTTCCATCGCCCATTTCAACGATGTAAACATCGAGCGTTTTCTTTCCCCAGTTATTGTAAACATCATCCACTGTTTCATAATAAAGGTCCAATTTATTCCCTTTAATGGCACCGCCCTTATCGGCTACAACACCATATCCATAATCAGGGATAAACAATATCGTTCCAATCGGAAAAACATTCAAATCTGCTGCGACGGTAGAGTATAAATCCCTTTTTACTTTAACACCTGAGTATGTAATACCAAAGGACGGATGATCCGGATTTTTGCCTGTCGACTCGTAAAATGCCGTATACCCAGTAGCTATTACTTGTTGTTTCTGATACTGTGACCAGTCAATCGATTCTTCCAGGGTCGGCGGCTGTTCACTTGCCACAACTTCACTTGCTGAAATCTTAGGCTCCAGACTCACTGCCTGCTTTAAAAACTTAAATGCTACGCCAACCGATTTTAATGTATGGTCAAACTTTGAATTTCCATCCTCGTCAGCTTGTTCAGCATCACTTTGATGCAGCTGAACAATTGATCTTGCATCCACTCCGGAAATCGAATGGAAAGTTGTCAATAACGCGCCAATAAATAAGGCTGACATTACCGAACGTTTCATCCATATTTTTAATTTGCTCATCTATTACACTCCTCCCAAAGTTATTCATTTCCCATCTTCGAGAGAAATATTCATAACTCAGGGGAGCGGCGGCCTCCGAGCATCCGTTTTCAGACAGGCTAAAGCCAGTGATACCATAGGCTTAGGCGATTTGATCACACTAATCAAAAAAAATAAAAAATCCCTGCCTTCAGCAGAGATTTCATAACCAATTTAAAACATCCGATATCCTTTTTTACGGAGCAGCCTAATCGTAATTCCAGCAACGATGGCGCCTGCCATTCCGCTGCTTAATATGAGGATGTCAGCCAGAGCGAGGCTGGACAATTCAACGCCAAGACTGGAAAACGATTCCCCCGGGTTTTGAAAATATTCAATAAAACGAACTTTATCAATGATAAAGATGGCGATAATAGGATAAATAATGGCCATGATCCAAGACATTCTTAACAGCATATTTAATATAAAACCTATCCCAAAAAACAGCACAAAAAATAGAAGCATCGAAATAGGCAAAACGAAAATCGTCATTTGCATGAACTTGTTTCCTCCCTTAGCACATCAATATTTAGTGTACTTTAATGTGGATTGGGGAGTCAACAAGAAAAGCGGAAGCGTCTTTCCCACTAAAAGATCGCAGATTAAGAACGCCACGTCCTGTGGCAACATCTGCATGACCCCCATCCTGGGGGCCTCCTCGAGGGGGCAGGCTGCTTGCGCTGGAAAGTTATCTAATTTCAGAATTTATGCTTTCTCCTTTGAAAAGAAAAACTTCGCATTCCGCGAAGTTTTTTGTTTATTCCTTTTTCTTTCCTGTACCGCCACAGCAGCTGCAAGTTTCAGATCCACCTAACAATAATTGGAAATACCCTTTCCCTGAACAATACATACACTCTTTATTTTCATAATTCTTAGCTGTCATTTCGTTCATCTCCTTTGAATTTCGTAACTGAATTTTCTGATAATATATCAAGGATATGAATAAATGAAAAGCTCCATATTTCATGAAAAACTATCGTTGGAAACGCATACAAGCACTGTTTGCTTCTAATTTCTCGTTCTATCTCTAAATTTCAGAAAATTATAAAAATAATTTATATGCTGTGTATCCGAAAGTATCTCCGGGATTAATGCCATTAATCAAAGGCTTTATAGAGGAATCAGAAGAGTCTAATATGTATTTTAATAGAACTGATGCATCCGGATCATTGGCGAGCTCTTTCGGATCGCGATACTGCACGTCAAAAAGTTCACTTTCCTGAACTTTTAATGATTGTCCAGGTTCAGCCTCCAGTAAAAACAAAACCATATTATCGCTGACTTCCCCTTTGATGACGCCTGTACGCAATCCAAGCAAGCCTTTCACTGAACATTTGATTCCCGTCTCTTCTTCTACTTCACGAACTGCTGCTTCATCAGCAGTTTCGCCTGTTTCCACAAACCCTGCCGGCAGAGACCATTTGCCTTTAAGGCCTCCGTATTTCTTTTTAACGACCAGCCATTTGCCATCCGCGGAAATAACAAGCCCGGAAACCGCCAGCCAGACCTTTCCCCTTTTATGTTCGACTCCCATCCAAAAACCCCCTTTTACATAAATTCTACCACGAAAAATCTCCAATAAAAAAGGGACAGACTATAGAGTCCATCCCCTTATATAAATGATAGCTGATTTATTAAAGAACGTTGAATTTACCTTTTTTCAATACAAGAGATGGTCCGCCAACCATGTAAAGAGCACGGTTATCGATCATCTTCTTCATGAATGAAGCTTTAGTACCAACCATTTTCTTGCCGAATGCAACACCGATCGCATCGTGTTCACCAAGAGAACATACAGTACCTTTAATATCTGGAGTAAATGTTTCAAGTTCAGTTTTATTGCGGATTAATGCAGTAATGTTTCGTGCACATACTTCACCCTGCTGCATAGCAATTTGTGCAGTAGGAGGGTATGGACGGTTAATTTCTTCATTGATGATTAATGAGCAGTCACCGATGATAAACAGATTATCATGGCCAGGAGCACGCAAATCAGGCTGAACCTTTACACGGCCGCGCATTGCTTCAATGCCGGAATTTTCAATAATGGAATTTCCGCGTACACCTGCAGCCCAGACAACAGTTGCAGCTTTGATTTCTTCTACGTCATCCTCGCCCTTACCAACGATGATGCCTTCAGGCGTAGCTTCCTTAATAGCTGTTCCAATCATGAATTGTACGCCTTTTTTCTCCAGGTGAGATACAGCGTAATTAACAAGCTCAGGATCGAAGCCAGGAAGAACCATTGGTGCTGCTTCCACGCAAATGATTTTCACTTTGTGGTAGTCTACATCATACTCTTTGCAAAGCTCAGGAACACGGTTTGCCAATTCTCCAAGGAATTCAATGCCCGTGAAGCCTGCACCGCCGACAACTATTGTAAGGCGCTCGTCTTTTTTCTCGGCGTCTGTATTGTAAGTAGCAAATTGATATTCAATATGCTCACGAATCTGACGCGCAGCATTAACATTGACAATAGAAAATGCATGTTCCTTAAGCCCTTTAATACCGAATGTTTCCGGCTCAGCTCCTAGAGAAACAACTAGATAATCATAGTCAATTTCGCCATTTTCCAAAATGACTTTCTTTTCTTCTGTTTTAATTTCGAGAGCAACTCCCTGAACGAATTCAACTTTGTTGCGGTCAATAACATCTTTTATATCATAGCGTACACGATCGTGATGAAGTGTTCCGGCTGATGCCTCATGCAGCCATGTAGTTTCATAATGGTAGTCATTCTTGTTCACTAAAACGATTTCCGCTTCGTTTGCTCCTACAGATTTCTGCAAACGGGTTGCAACCATCAAACCTCCGTAGCCTGCACCGAGGATAACAATCTTTGGCTTTCTCAAGTGTATCACTTCCACCTTTTTTAAGTATTTTCTAATGTTTTCTTATCTTCCACTGCTTTATATTTTTTATAGCAAAAAACATAAAAAAACTTTGTGATGTTATTCACGAATTAGTTCAAAAAAACTCAACAAAATTGTCATAAAATATTAACATTATTCCTCCATTACATCTTATTCTACTTCATATAGTTTTTCAAGCCTAAAAAAAT
Organism: Cytobacillus sp.; assembly: GCF_964223445.1. Taxonomy (NCBI): domain Bacteria; kingdom Bacillati; phylum Bacillota; class Bacilli; order Caryophanales; family Bacillaceae; genus Cytobacillus; species Cytobacillus sp. The sequence goes on along the minus strand of NZ_CAXQGS010000088.1, from coordinate 18,463 downwards.
AGACGAAAAACTTAAAAATCTCAGGATAACTTAAAAGAATATACGTGTTTTAAATTCAGTGTTTCATTTGAAATCTTCCCATTATTCATAATATTTACCTCGATTGATGAGGTTTTAAACGATTTATGTTAGAATAAAGAGTGGAATTTCAATACATACGTGGGGGGATATTGCATGAAAGAAGATCAAAAAGTGTATGACATAACCATCATTGGCGGGGGGCCAACTGGTTTATTCACTGCTTTCTACGGGGGCATGAGACAAGCATCAGTTAAGATTATTGAAAGCTTGCCCCAGCTTGGGGGACAGTTATCTGCTCTTTATCCTGAAAAATACATATATGATGTTGCCGGCTTCCCGAAAGTCCGCGCCCAGGAATTAATTGATAACCTTAAAGAACAAATGGCTAAATTCGAGCCCACTGTATCACTTGAACAATCTGTTGAAAAATTAGAGAAACAAGCTGATGGAACATTTAAGCTTACAACCAATAAAGAAGTACATTACTCAAAAACCATCATTATCACTGCCGGCAATGGCGCGTTCCAGCCTCGCCGTCTTGAACTTGACAGCGCAGCTCAATACGAAGGCAAGAACCTTCATTACTTCATTGATGATTTAAATCAATTCGCCGGCAAGAAAGCAGTTGTTTTCGGAGGCGGGGATTCTGCAGTAGACTGGGCATTAATGCTTGAGCCTATCGCTGAACAAGTAACGATTGTTCACCGCCGCGATAAATTCCGTGCGCATGAGCACAGTGTAGAGAATCTGCAGAGCTCTAAAGTCGAAATCAAAACTCCTTATGTGCCCGCTGAGCTTATCGGTGACAGCGAAGGAATCAAACAAGTCGTCCTGGAAGGTGTTACTTCAAAGGAAAAAGAGGTATTTGATGTTGATGCTGTAATCGTAAACTACGGTTTCGTTTCCTCCCTCGGTCCTATTAAGGAATGGGGTCTTGAAATTGAAAAGAACTCCATTGTTGTTAACTCAAGAATGGAAACAAATATCGAAGGCATCTATGCTGCCGGTGACATCTGCACCTACGATGGAAAAGTGAAGCTTATTGCCTGCGGTTTCGGTGAAGCACCAACTGCAGTGAATCACGCAAAATCCTACATTGATCCAAAAGCGAAAGTCCAGCCAATGCACAGCTCTTCCATGTTTGGCAAATAAAATATGAAAAGGACGCCCCCTTTGGGGACCGTCCTTTTTTAAGGCAGCTATTCGAAATCAGTTCAGTAACTGTCTAGAAGCTTTAAATGCAGTATTTAGCACTCTTCCGGAGTACCTGTATTTGAAGCGGTACGGAAAGAGGATCCACATCCGCAGGATGCAATGGCATTGGGATTGTCGATTGTGAATCCGCCGCCCATCATGGATTGTTTGTAATCAATTTTTGTGCCTTTTAAGATAGGGGCGTCTTCCTTGCTGACAAGAACCTGGATACCATAGTGATCTGACTGGATATCATCTTCCCCGACTTCGTGGGCAAACCCCATTCCATAGGAAAGTCCGCTGCACCCGCCTCCTTTAACGGCTACACGCAAGAATGCATCTTCTTCCTCATTTTGTTTCATCATTTCTTTTATATGCAAAGCTGCAGCTTCTGTTATATCCACAATTTGTTCCATGTTATTCCCTCCTGTCCATGTAAGGATACTTCTATATTCATAGTATATACAGTAAAGTGCATGTGCTCAACTTAAGAGACTTTTTCTTTTTATTGTTTTTTCTGAACAATGCTTAATAAATAGTTCTTTACACCCTGAAACCAGCAGGAAATGGTACAATAGTCATAATAGTTATCTTCGGAGGTGGCATTCTATGCAGCAATTAAAGCCTGCTTATGATAAAAAATGCGGATGCAGAGTCTGCAAAAAGAGTTTCACCACAAAAAAACTCCGCTCCCGATTTGTAAAAGTATTTAATTATGACAGTGATTTTTGCCCAAATTATTCTGGTGAAAGCATGAATCCTCTTTTATATTATATTAATACTTGCCCGCAATGCGGCTACTCAGAATCAGAGGACTTCTCCCCTTATTTTCCGCCCGGAGCCCTGGACATGATCATTTCTAAAGTTGCGGGTGCCTGGATACCGCAGGATTATTGCCAGGAACGCACCATCACTGCTGCCATCAACACCTATAAGCTTGCCATTTATTGCGGAACTTTAAAAAGGGAGAAGCATATTATTATGGCTGGTTTATATATCAGACTTGCCTGGCTCTACCGGAGTATAAAGAATGATCATCAAGAACAGCGATTTTTGAAACTTGCTCTAAAAGAATATTCGGACTCTTATATGTCAGATGATTTTAAAGGATCATCCATTTCTGAAACGAGGATTTTCTATCTGATCGGAGAGCTATCCAGAAGGACATATCAGTTCGAACAGGCTGTTAAATACTACTCGAAAGTAATTGAACTGCAAAGCCGCTCCACTGAACCTAAATTAATTGAAATGGCCAGAGAACGATGGTATGAAATGAGACAGGCACAAAAAGATACTGCTGCCAACTAAGGAAAGCAGCAGAACCATACCCGCCTCTGACTTCTCGAAGGGGCAAGTGATGGAGCCATGAAACAAGAAAAGGAGCGAAATTTAATCGCTCCTTTTCTATATTAAAACATTGGATTTTCATCCAGATATTGATATATATTTTCAACCAGTTCATCTGGCGTTTCTCCAGTAACCACTTCTCCGTTCACAAGCGCAAAAAGAGTGCTTGCACATTTGCCGCAATACCCGAGACAGCCATATTCTATGACATCCAGGTCATAATCCTTTTCCAGCTTTTCCAGTGCTTTTTGAGAGCCGCTGGCCAAATTGCTGATGCAAAATTCGATGATTGGCTTAATCACATCTTTCACCTCTCTACCCTGTTAATGCTACCTTTTTTATTTGAATCCTGCAAGATTTGGATTCCGTTCTCGCCTTTAAAAGTGCACATATTTACCACTTCATGTCGTTTATTGTCAAGTTTTCTGCTGATATGTGTTGTGATTTTGACACAATTTCGTTATACTTTTTATGGGTTTGAGGTTATTAATATCATTAATTTATTTTTTTAAGATAACTAATTAACGTTTATTTGAGTTCGGATAAATTAAACAGTACGGACATAAAGGGGAAATATACTATGAAAAATCTTGTGATACTTGGCGGAGGTTATGGCGGTATGAGGGCGCTTGCCCGACTTTTGCCCAATCAGCTTCCTGATGATGTCTCCATTACACTAATAGATCGTGTGCCTTATCATTGTTTAAAAACTGAATATTACGCTCTTGCAGCAGGCACCATTTCTGATCAGCATGTGCGCGTATCCTTCCCTGAACATCAAAGATTGACCATAAAATATGGTGAAGTGACAAAAATCAGCATCGAGGAAAACAAGGTATATCTTCAGGGTGAAGAGCCTGTATCATATGATGATATTATAATAGGCCTTGGATGCGAAGATAAGTACCACAATGTTCCAGGAGCCGACATTCACACATATAGCATTCAAACAATTGAAAAATCCCGCAGAACGTATGAAGCTTTAAATAATCTGCCGCCAGGCTCTGTTGTTGGAATTGTCGGTGCAGGACTAAGCGGAGTGGAACTGGCTTCTGAATTAAATGAAAGCCGTCCAGATTTGAAAGTCAAATTGTTCGATAGAGGGAAGCATATACTGTCCGCATTCTCTGAAAGATTAAGCACGTATGTAGAAAGTTGGTTCATAGAACATAATGTAGAAATTATTAACCAATCAAATATTACTAAAGTAGAAGAAAAAACCCTTTATAATCATGACGAAGCCATCCATTGTGATGCCATCGTTTGGACCGCAGGCATCCAGCCGAACAAAGTGGTTCGTGAGATGAATGTGGAAAAGGATCAGCAAGGACGCGTAGTTTTAACGAAGCATCACAATATCCCTGGAAATGAACATGTCTATGTGGTAGGGGATTGTGCAAGCCTTCCCCATGCACCAAGTGCCCAGCTTGCTGAAGGGCAGGCAGAGCAAATTGTTCAAATCCTATTGAAACGCTGGAAAGGTGAGGAACTCCCTGAAACATTGCCAGTAATCAAGCTAAAAGGAGTTCTTGGATCTCTGGGCAAAAAGCACGGATTCGGTCTAGTCGCAGAACGCCCTATCACAGGACGCGTTGCCCGCCTGCTAAAATCAGGGATTTTATGGATGTATAAATACCATAATGGATAAGAGGGCCCATTGCGGGCTCTTTTTTACGTTTTAACCCCAAATAGCGGATAACGATAGAGATTAATTCATATTTGCACCATGACTTAGCTGAAAACTTGATTTGAAGGGAAGTAACCGATAAATCAAAAAACTGACCGATAAAATCAGAATCTGACCGATATTCTGGTAATCTTACCGATAAAATCAAAATCTGACCAATATTCTTGTATAAATGCTGGAGAGAAGAAAATTTGACTACAATATCCGGAAGAAAACAAAAAGTTTAATCACTGCCGTCAAAAAACGATAAAATCTAACCTCCAGCGCAGCAGAATCAACTGTTAATATAAAAAATCTTTCCAAATAAAAAATGAGCATCCCTTTCAATGCTCATTTTTTATTAAACTGCCTGGTACCCGTACTTTTCCATTTCCGCATAGATTGTTTTTAATTTCGGATTGCCCTCACCGACAATTTCATCCTCAATCAGAACAACCGGGTAAAACATATCTTCCTCTATCACTCGCATGGCGAACTCCTTTTTGGCCTCTTCTTCGGGTGGATTATGAATGTCAACATACACGATTTTAAAAGCCTGATTGGCGAATTTGCGGGATACTGCCGCCTCCAGCCATTCGTATGTCTCCTTGGATGATGGCAGATTCACACAGCTTGGACAAAGCTGCTCCGCACCATACACAGTGATTTCAATTTCTTTTTTCAATCTTTTCTCCCCCTATGCAAAACTTGGTCTTACCTTCATTTTACAACATTAACAAAGAGCAAACCTAATAAAATATTCTCCTAATGAGTGGAAATTACGCTCTTGGAATAGATTTTTAAGACTGATTTGATTATAATAAATGTATGGAAAGGAGTCGATTTCACATGGCAGAACAAACGACTATGACTGAACAAGTTCAGGAAGTATTAGATAAATTGCGCCCATTCCTTCTTCGCGATGGCGGGGACTGTGAATTGGTGGATGTTGAAGATGGCATCGTTAAATTGCGCCTTCTTGGTGCATGCGGCAGCTGCCCAAGTTCAACGATTACGTTAAAAGCCGGTATTGAGCGCGCTCTTTTAGAAGAAGTACCTGGTGTAGTCGAAGTAGAACAAGTATTTTAATTTTACCTTATTAAAAGCGATGTCGGCATGACATCGCTTTTTTTATTTATACTATATGGCCGACTTCCAGCTCAGCTAGGCTTTTTTTTAAAACAGTGCTGCCTTCCTGATCAATTTTAAGGCAAAGGATTTCCATTTCCGGGAGAACCCGCTGAAGCCCTTCAGTCACTGCTGGAGCACATTCTGATTCAGCAAGACATAGAACCGCCGGTCCAGCGCCGCTTAAAGCAACTCCGAATGCTCCTAAAAGAAGTGCTTCCTTTTCAATGACTTCCAAATGAGGAACCATTTTCTTTCGGTAAGGATGGTGGAATAAGTCAGCACCCATCATCTTGCCTGCCAGGGAATAATTCCCGCTAAGCAGAGCTGCTACCATGACATTGCCGACTGCCCCAGCCTGTACGGCTTCTTTAAAAGACCATTCTTCAGGCAGGACGCCTCTTGATTCCTTTGTAAGTAGCTCTTCTTTTGGCACCACTGCTATAACATCAAATTTTATATCTTTAATGCTTTGAACAGATACCTCTTCCTCTGACATGCAGCCAATGACAAGGCCTCCTAGAAGGGAAGCTCCCGCGTTATCAGGATGCCCCTCCATTCGTGATGACAGTTCAAGCTTTTCATACTGGCTCAGTTGAAGATCACAAAGCGCGTCAGCCAATTCAATTCCCGCTACAATGGCTGCAGCGCTTGATCCAAGTCCGCGCGTTAAGGGAATATCACTTGAAATCCTAGCTTTACATCCTGGAAGCTCTTTTTTATATTTCTTTGCGGTATCCATTGCAACTTGAAAAATAAAGTTCGATTCATCTGAAGGGTAGATGCTTAGCGGCTCTGATAAAGGAACCATTTCAAACTTATCTGCCTTCTCGGCTTCAAGCGTCAAATACAAATTTAACGCGAGGCCAATCGAGTCGAAGCCAGGTCCGAGATTTGCCGTGCTGCCCGGTACTTTGATGAGAACCATTTCACCTTCGCTCATATGTGAACGGCTCCTCTGATATGATCTGCTACTGCTTTTTCATCATTAGGCAGTGAAACTGGTTTAACAGGACTGCAATCAATGGCTGTATTAGGATCCTTCAGTCCGTTACCAGTCAGGATGGCCACAACCTTTGTTTGATGAGGAATCTCTCCATTGCGCAGCTGTTTGTATACACCCGCAAGCGAAGCACATGAAGCTGGCTCAGCAAAAATCCCTTCAGATGAAGCAAGTTTACGATACATGCATAGAATCTCTTCGTCGCTGACTTCATCAATTTTACCCTTCGATTCAGCCAGCGCTGCATTGGCCAAGTGCCAGCTCGCAGGATTTCCGATTCGGATGGCTGTAGCAATCGTTTCGGGATTTTCAAACACACGGTTATGCACAATGGCCGCTGCACCTTCAGCCTGTACTCCATGCATTTTCGGAAGTCCTGTACTCCTTGCTTCATTGTATTCCTTAAACCCTTTCCAATAGGCAGAAATATTGCCTGCATTGCCCACAGGAAGAGCAAGGATATCCGGAGCGCCTCCAAGCTGGTCGCAGATTTCAAAGGCCGCTGTCTTTTGGCCCTCAAGACGATACGGATTAACAGAGTTTACGAGAGTAATAGGTTCTGTTTCGCTTATCTTCCGCACCATTGCCAGTGCCTGGTCAAAATTACCTTCAATAGATACGACTTCGGCCCCATACATAACAGCCTGCGCCAGCTTTCCCATGGCGATTTTCCCTTCAGGAATGACAACCACACATCTCATGCCGGCTCTGGCTGCATATGCAGCCGCTGCTGCAGAGGTATTGCCGGTGGAGGCACAGATGATGGCGTCACTACCTTCTTCTTTTGCCTTTGCAACAGCCATAACCATGCCTCTGTCTTTAAATGAACCTGTTGGATTTGCTCCTTCCGTTTTCACATAGAGGTCAATCCCCCAGTCCCTCGAGAGTTTATCCAGCCTGATCAGGGGAGTGTTGCCCTCATTTAAAGTAAGCATTGGTGTATTTTCATTAACAGGCAAAAAATCTTTATAAGTTTTTATAAGGCCTTCCCATCTCATACTCTGGCGCTCCCTTCCACACGATACGAACTTTTGATTGTTTGGACTGCCGGCAAATCTCTTAAACTTACTAAAATATCCTCATAATCCTTTAAAGATGCCTGGTGGGTAACCAGCACAATTTCAGCAAGCCCTTTTTCTTTTAAAGGAAGCTGCAGGATTTTTTCGAAGCTGACATGATGATCAGAAAAAATGGATGTGATGTTGGCAAAAGTCCCTACCTCATCTTTTACATGCAATCTTAGAAAATACTTCGAATATATCTCATCTGCACCTTTTAATTTCTTATCATATTGAGGTGCTACCGCGCTTTTTCCATTTACGCCAAGACGCATATTTTTCATGACACCAACAAGATCCGATACCACAGCTGTAGCTGTAGGCAGACTGCCCGCCCCGGGTCCGTAGAACATCGTTTCCCCTACCGCTTCACCGTAGACATATACAGCATTGTATTCATCCTGAACTGATGCAAGCGGGTGAGACTCGGACAGCAGAGTCGGCTGGACACTTACTTCCACCTTCTCCCCCTCCCGATGGGCAATCCCGATCAGCTTCATGGTGTAGCCAAGCTGATTGCCGTACTGCAGATCCTCTTCTGTAATCTCTGTAATGCCTTTAACCTTTACATCATCAAGGTCAATATTCATGGAAAAACCAAGTGTTGACAGGATCGCCATTTTCCTTGCTGCATCAAGGCCCTCCACATCTGCAGTCGGATCGCTTTCCGCATATCCCAGCTCTTGGGCTTCTTTTAGAACTTCCTCATAAGCGCTCCCATTCTTGCTCATCTTTGTCAAAATAAAGTTCGTTGTCCCATTCACAATTCCCATCATTTTTGTAATTCTGTCTGAAGCTAATCCATCTACCAGCCCTCTTAAAATTGGAATGCCGCCGGCCACACTTGCCTCATAAAAGAGATCACATCCGTTTTGCGCTGCAGCAGCCAGCAATTCAGGTCCATAAACAGCCATTAGATCCTTATTTGCCGTCACCACATGCTTGCCATTATCCAAAGCTTTCTTTAAATGATCTCTTGTTTCTTCTATGCCGCCCATTACTTCAATTACTACATCTATATCAGCATCATTAATAATATCTTCAGGATTTAGTGTCAGCAAATTCCTGTCCACTTTAACTGCTCTTTCTTTATCTGCATCTTTAACAAGAACTCTCTTTACAACAACCGGACAGCCGACTTGGTGCATGAGCTTATCCTGGTGTTTCTCAATGATTTGCACTACACCCGATCCAACTGTTCCTAATCCTAATAAACCGATTGAGATTGATTCCACGCTAGCTCCCCCTTTAGTGTTCACTATGTAAGTACATTTGTATTTGTATAGTAGACATTATAGGGGGCAAGCGGCATTTTTACAATAGGCAATTTTCCGAAAATAGTATTTGGAAGCGCTTAACATACTGTTTTATTGCGCTTTAATTTTTTTAAATTTTTTTATCTATTAATAAAGGCACCCTGCTTTGGGTGCCTTCCTCACTTTTATTTGACTGGTGTCTTCGGTTTCTTTTCTGAAAGGACGAGATCAATGTTTTCCACACACAGCTTCATCATGGCATAGCGCGTTTCTATGCTGGCACTACCGATATGTGGCATAGCTACCACATTCTTCAGCTCCAACAGCGGGTGCTCTGCACCAATTGGCTCCTCCGCAAAAACATCCAAACCTGCAGCGGCAATCTCTCCAGCCTCCAATGCTTCATATAAATCTTGTTCATTTACAACCGGTCCTCTGGAGGCATTCACAAAAATAGCCTTGTCTTTCATCTTCTGGAATGCGTTCCGGTTAAATAAATTTCTTGTTTCTTCTGTCAAAGGCGTCAGGCAGACAACGAAATCTGAGCGTTCAAGCAATTCATCAAAGCTGACATATTGGGCTCCCAGTTCCTGTTCCGCCTCCGGTTTCCTCGTGCGGTTGTGATATAGAATCTCCATATCAAATCCTGCGGCACGCTTTGCAACTGTTTTCCCGATATTCCCCATTCCCACAATACCGATTGTTTTATGATGCACATCAATACCTGCCAAAAGCAGCGGACTCCAGCTCTTCCAATTGCCCTTCTTCACAAACTCAGCAGCCTCCACCATTCTGCGGGCTGCAGCGAGCACAAGTGCAAAGGTCAGGTCGGCAGTTGAATCATTTAATACCTCTGGCGTATTGGTCACGGTGATTCCGAGTCTTTTTGCTGTCTCAACATCCACATTATCATAGCCTACAGCCATGTTGGCTATGATCTTCAGCTTCCCTCCTGTTTTCAGAACCTCTTCATTCACCGGCTCTGATAGCATAGTTAAAAGGGCATCTGCTTTTCTCGCCTCTTGTATGAATACATCGTAAGGAACCGGCACATCTTCCCGATCCCACATTTCAACTGTGTACTTTTCTTTTAAAATGGCAATAACATCTTCAGGCAGCTTCCTGCTGATAAATACGTATGGTTTCATAATAATATCCCCTCTTTACATTCTCAGCTTTATGTTCCTTTCGCCAAGAAAGAGGTATTTCCCTGCCTTTTTTCATCTCTTAATCCAATTCACCAGAGGAATCCTGAGTTTTTTGATGGGAACCTCGGCAAATTCAAAAAATCCCCCCAGGAAACGCTCATGGTCATCAGATTGCCAGAGATACTTCTGCAGGCGCTCCTGAAGCACTAGCTTCTGCTGTTCAGAATCTGCGCCATAATAATTTTCTACTGTTTCAAAATAATGGAGAGGAAACAATAGACGTGCGTAGTATAGCCGCCATGAGAAGGAGGATAATGGCCCTACACTTTGATATTCCGATAAAAATTGGCGGAGATCCGGCTGATAAGTTTTGATATTATGGAAGTATTTTTCTCGCGTCCATTCCGCCAAATCTCTGGATGAATGGTCGAATACCCAGTCAAATGGATTTTTCATATAATAACTGTCGCCCCAGGTGGCCGATGTTAGTCTTATATGACAAACGGTTCCGCTATCTGCCATTTCGGGTTCGTCATCAAGCTCTGTATCCACAAGATATTGAATCGAATTTTCAGCCAGCCCCATATAGTATGGAAACGACTCTAAAAACATTCTCTCAAAATCATTTTCAGGTTTTTGGAAAAGCATCTCATTCCATACCTTTTCCATTTGGTCCAGCCTCTGTTCCCAAAGCTGTTTCCACTGACCGATTCTGCTCGTTTTTTTCACTGGAAAAGAAATGCTCCTGCCCCTGTAATGGAACTTTGCCAGCTTGCGCCCAAACTGATTTTGTTTTCTGCTCAGTGTATGCCGATTAACAAGAATGCAAAAACGGCTATCGTTCCACTCAATTGACTGTTTGCCTTCCTTCGTTTTCAAAAAAGTGCTTATGTTCCTATCCCCGTTATTGGAAAGGTGTTCAGCCATTAGGTCCAATTCTTCGAGTTCCTCTTTATCTGTATGACCCGCAGGCACAAGCAAATAGAGCTGTCCCTGCTTTCGGCACGCATCATATTTTCCAATTCTCATCGTATCCTCAGCTTCTATGCCAAATTGTTCTTTCAAAAGTGTTCTAAACATTATACCACCTCATTTTGGAGTGATCCTTATGGGATATATATGATAGAAGACTTTAAAACTTGTTGTTTTCTTGGATAAGACTATGTACCATGGAAATGATATAGGAAATGAAATTTTTCCGTTTCAGCTGCAGCGGGCATATTTGATAAAAAAAGGGTATATACATAGTGAAAAGAATCTAAAAGTGCATAACCACAGGACCTTACGTTAGGCCTGGACTTTCCCGCAATTATTTAATAACCAGAAAAGGTGAAGCCAATGAATGAAGAAAAAAAAGCAGTTAACGTTACAGAGCAGACAGCACGTAAATGGCTCCATGAAAGAGGGGTAGAAATTCAGGATATAGCTGATTTAGTGTTCTTCCTTCAAGAGAAATATCACCCCAATTTACAGATGAAAGATTGCATTTATAATGTTGAGCGTGTTTTATCAAAAAGAGAAGTCCAAAACGCCATTTTAACAGGCATTCAGCTTGATATGCTGGCCGAGGAAAAGAAGCTCTTAGAACCGCTGCAGTCGATTATCGCTACTGATGAAGGATTATACGGAGCGGATGAAGTATTGGCCTTATCCATTGTAAACGTATATGGTTCCATCGGTTTTACCAATTTTGGATATATCGATAAATTGAAGCCTGGCATTCTGAAGGATCTGAACGATAAGAGTTCAGGAAGATGCCATACCTTTCTCGATGATATTGTAGGAGCTATCGCTGCAGCCGCTTCGAGCAGACTAGCACACAGTGCCGAAAATGTGGAATAGAAAAGGATGGAGAGCTATTCTCCATCCTTTTTCTACTTAAAGTCCCAATCCGCTAATGATTCGAGCACAAACTCAGGCTTTTTCTCATACCCCTTTAATAACTCTTTCGTTGTTACACCCGTATGGACAAGCAAGGTGTCCATACCTGCATTCATTCCTGCTAAAATATCCGTATCATAGTTATCTCCAACCATCAGGGTTTCTTCCTTAGCTGTTCCCAGCACCTTTAAAGCCTGCTCCATGATAATCGATTCCGGCTTTCCGATAAATACAGGCTGTGTTTGTGTCGATACTGTGATGACAGAGGTTAGTGACCCATTACCCGGCAGCAGCCCTCTTTCTGTTGGAATGGCAATGTCACCATTTGTGGAAATGAATATTGCTCCATTCCGGACAGCCAGACAGGCGATAGATAGCTTTTCATAGTTAATCGAGCGGTCAATCCCCACCACAACGTAATCCGCATGCTCCTCAGCAAAACTTAGCCCCTTTTCAGCCAGTGCTTCCCGTATTCCTTCCTCTCCGATCACATATACAGAAGCATCTTTTTGCTGTTCATATATGTAGTTAGCGGTGGCCATGCTCGTTGTAAAAACCTGACCCTCTTCGGCAGGGATGCCAAACTTCACAAGCTTATCCGCCACCTGGGCTGGTGTTCTAGAGGAATTATTCGTTACAAACAAATATGGCAAATCCAGTTCCCGAAGCTTATTGACAAAATCAGCTGCCTCACTGATCAGCTCAGTCCCTCGATACATGGTGCCATCTAAATCGATTAAGTATCCTTTATATTTTTTCACAGCCATCACTCCCAAATGATTTATGCTTTTAATATCCCTATTTTTCAACTGAACTATCACCCATAAAAGCTATCTTAAAGGAACGTGGTGCATTGTGCAATTTTTCACGATTGAAGGGATAAATAAGACAGTAATTCCAGCAAAAAACTCCTTGAATAGGAGCCCTCGCTTAATTTTGCTTTATTATATAATGACAGCACCCATCACCGGCAGCCATACACGATTTTATATCAACATGATCAGCAGAAAGAAAATCTTTGATAAACTCTTTTTCAGACCTGCAGATTTGTTTAAATTCTTCTGCTGTTTCAATATATGGACAATTAAACTCTTTAAGATGAACTTGGCCTTCCTCTATTCGCACTTCCGGCATAAAGCCTTCAAGCAGGAGGAGGTCCTCAAGAACTTGAAGCTTTTCTGAAAAAGGTTTCCCGGCTGTCTGAATCTCATACTGCTTTACAAGGCGGAATTTTCTTCTGGAAAACAACTCTGTAATTAAATGGCCCTGCCCCATGCTTTTTAGTTCTGTTAATAATTCAACACTTAACTGCTTGTATTTTTTCGGAAACAGATCTTCGCCTTTTACTGTTAGCTGATAAAGCTTTGAAGGGCGCCCTTTAGTTTGCCTCTGGATGTCAGATGTAATAAAACCATCTTTTTCAAGAGTCTGGATATGTTTTCTGACGGCCATTTCTGATATTCTCAGCTCTTTGGCCATTTCCAGTATGGAAAGTTTCCCCGTTGTTTTGATTAATCTCAAAATAACTTCTTTTGTTGAATTTTCTCCAACATGCATGACATTCACCGCCCTTCTCTTTATTCAAGCTAATATGCTCCATAGAGAAAAAGATCGGATTTCTCCGATCTTTATTGAGGTTTAAAAGCAGAAACCGGTCCCAGCTCATTGATTAAATACTCCCTGACCCTGCCCGGAAACTCTTTAATCATGGGCATATGACTGTTTATAGCTGTTATTAGCCCCTCATGATTGACATCTGTGTAATTTTGGACGAGCATTTTACGATATGTAATGAACTGTTTAAAGCTATTGCTCATTTCTTTGCTGATTACTTTTTCGTCGTCAAGAATATCCACGATATCATCGTAGCTGCCTGGATCCCTCATGATAAAGCCGTCAATCATCGTATTTCCAGTATCAAGGACAGCTTCGATCATAATTTGGGCAATCCGTTCCAAGGCTGCCTTTTCAATAGGGGATGTCCACTCTTTCACTTCTTCAAAAAGGGAGATTTGCTGTTCCAGATAACTAAGTGTGTCTTCGATCTTTTCCCTGTCTACGAAATACATAATGCTTCCTTCCTCCTATGAAGATTTCAGGCTCTTGGTTAAAGTATCCGGCCGAGCGTAGAAATATCCCTGAGCTAAATCGACGTTGTTTCTGAAGAGAACCGAAGCCTCCCCTTCACTTTCAATTCCCTCGGCAACCACCAGTGAACCCGCTTCTTTCGCCACTAAAAGAAGACCTTTCAGCATGGATTCTTTTACTCTGTTCGTATCAATGCCTTTAATGACGGAACGGTCGATTTTTATAATATCCGGCATAATCTCACTTATGGAATTTAAACTGGCATAACCTGCACCCGTGTCATCCACAGCCACCCGAAATCCTAATGTTCTTAATACCTTTATATTGTATATAAAGTTTTCAATACCTTCAATGGGATCACGTTCAGTAATTTCAAGTGTGATCTGCTCAGGGGAGATATTTTTATAGCCTGTGAGCATTTTCTTTACGTCCCTGACAAACCTTTCATTCCCCATTGTAATCGGGGTGAAGTTAATAAATATATCCTGGGTGCAGCCTGTCTTGGTTATTTGTTCGAGTGTTTTCTCAAATACGATAAGCTCCAGATCATAAAGGCTGCCCGTCTGCCGCGCAATGCTAAAAAGCTGAAGAGGGCTTTCCAGGGAAGTGCCGTGCGGGCCTCGTGTAAGCATTTCCCATGCCTTCACCTCGCCTGTAGCCACATTAATAATGGGCTGTGCCAGCATTTTGATATCCTTTTTAGCTATAATCTTATTCATTTTGTACATCATTTCATTAAACTCGGATCTTGCCCTTTTTTCGGCCATTGCGAGAGCATGCTGATGGGCTTTGTAAATTGCTTCCTGAACAGACGAATGATGCTTCTTTTCAACAAACATATATCCCGCATCAATAACTTGCTTTATATGAGGTGTATCAATATTTATGTAGTTTTCAGCTTCCCTGACAATTTTTTTCAGTGTTTGATCAATCTCTGTCACACAATCCCTGCTATGGTCCACTTTCAATATTAAGGCAAGGCCATCGCTATAATGATCATGAAGGATAATAATTTGATTATCTTCAAGTTCCCGCTGAATGACAGCCAGAAATATTTTCTTGATGTTTTTTATAAACTGTCTGAAAGAAAGCTCACCCAGCTGTTCGGACAGGTCTTGCCAATTTCTAAAATTAAAAACAGCTACGGCCACTTCAAAACCTTGTTTCAGCGCCAGATTTACTCCTTCTGCAACCGGGTCACGAATAATGAATTGGGGAGGGAAATACTTTATCTTATTTAAAGGAAGCATAAGTTTGCCCCAATTTCCAATCGGATTAAATCTCTTTATGTAATGGTGGACCATACCTTTCATTCCTCTCAGGTGCCAGCTTTATTTTTAAATTGCCTATAAGCCTTTATTACTATGCTACCCTACCAGCTATTGTATCACAATATTTTGAATTGAGTATTTATTCCTCTGATAGAAAAAATTATCAATCCAGCTGCACTCGCACCCAATCAAGGGTGAAAAGAGAAAAAAGAATCATCACCTGCGGACATAAACCTACTAAGGACATGCTATAATTGGATATAAAACAACTAAGGAGTGTTATATTTGGCAGAACGCTTTTTCTTATATGATGATCTTGAAGATACAAAAACCAGATTCGTCAGCTTTATGGGAGAAAACCAGCGATTCGATTTGGCTATTGTTCGTTCCGATCGCTATTACGGCAAACAATTGGTCCTTGATATCCAGGGAAGCAGATTCGCCATTATTGGAGAAGATGATTTAAAGGAAGAAGGCTATCTTGAGCATGTCTTTCAGCTTTCGGAGGAAGATGCAGAGGAGCTTAAGTCATTTCTAATGGAAATCGTTTAATATACGATAATAAACAGATACTAAGGGGGAACCTATTTTGGTGGGTTCTCCTTTTTCTTCTTTAAAGACCCTGCTCATATAACTTCCTAAGGAGTGATAGCATGGACGATAAAGAAAGACGCACATACACCGATTTCTCAAATGTGGAAACGCAAAGGAATTTCCTTATTCCCGAGGACTTGCCTGAAGGTGCCTATGGCTCTCCCAGAAATGCGGATGAGCCGGTAGAGAACAAAAGCACCCCATGGCGAGAGGGCCAGCGCTATTACAGCGCCTTCAATTATGAATTTAAGTCCCTTCACCAAAACTTGCCGCGGCAAATGCCAGGGGCGCACCCGCCGCATGATGACCCTGATAAAAACGAAGAGCCGCCATATACAGAGACTTAAAAAAAGCGCAAGCACACTCAAGGGGGCAGGCGCTGGAGCCGGACAGTATTTCAAAAAAGGGCAGGGTTTCCCCCAGCCCTTTTTTAGCTTTTCACTTTTTTCACAACAAAATAGGCACATCCGAAATTACAGAATTCATATAGATATTCTGTAAGTGTGCTGATTTTTGTATCAAATGAAGCCTTCTGGTTCTGATCATCGAAAAAACCGCGGAGACGAAGCTGTCCATATCCCCAGTCCCCAACAATATAGTCATATCTGGATAAAATTTCGCTATATCTACCCCGAAATGCTTCCTCATTGAAACCATTCCGTTCTTCTTGAATTAATTCATAACAAACATTATTAATGCAAACCATTTTTTCACCTCTTCTTAAGAGCATATGTACAAATATTATATTGGAAATAACAGGATATGAAAACAAACCAATGAATTGTCCTAATTAAATTATAACTGATTCCCCATCAATTACTAAGAGAAAAAAATTCAGCTGTGGCAATTCTATAGATGAGGAGGTGTCTATAGTGAAAAAATCACTAATTATTATTGGTATAAGCGGTATGGCTGCATTGACTGCCTGTCAAAACAATGCCGCAAAAGAAGATATTTATGAAGAAACCGGTCACACAATAAATGTTAATGACCAGCGTGCCGATTTGTATAATAGAGATATGGGCAACGGCCGAAATGGCCGAAACAATGTCAGCGAAGACTTTGGATATGTCCGCCATCAAAAAAGCCCAATCATGGGAGACAACGTTTCAGCGGACCATTATGCTGCTATCGACCGTGAGCAGGTGGCAGATATTATTGGGAAATATTGTACTGAAGTGCCGAATGTGGATGATATCTCCACACTTGTTACCGACGAAGAAGTCCTGATCGTATATAACACTGACACCAAAAATCGCAATCAGACAGCTGATCAGGTTAAAAAGATGGCCATGTCTGTTGTTCCAAGATGGTATCATGTCTATGTAAGTGATGATACATCCTTAAGAAAAAATGTTGAAAACTATGCAACGGTTGATTCCGATGGCCGAAATGCTGAAAATGGCATCAACCAATTAATTAAACAAATGCTTAACTCTCCTCAAGGAGAAAGAATGAGTGATAGTGAAAATGAAAACGGTGAAATGCAAGGCGAAAGAAATGATGATATGGATAAAGATGACCTTGGAGAAACCGTCAAAAAAGCAGGAAACCGTTAACCACGAAGAACGGAAGCGCCATGCCTTTCCTCCCCGATACCTTGAGGGGAAAGCAGGCTGCTTGCGCAAACAGAATCGACGTTTAAAGTTTTTTACTTGCCATTTTTTAAAAAAAGAGTCCAGCGATGGCGCTGAACTCTTTTTCATTTTATGCCTGCTGGATTTCCTTTTCTCCCATAAGCTGCTTTTGTTTAGCTGCCGCATTTACCTGTTCATCTGCATGGTAGGAAGAGCGGACAAGAGGACCTGCTTCACAATGGCTGAAGCCTTTGCTCATGGCAATGTCCTTCAGCTCCTGGAATTCTTCAGGTGAATAGTATTTCAAAACCTTAAGATGTTTCTTGGATGGCTGCAGATACTGCCCTATTGTCATAATGTCAACATCATGAGCACGCAGGTCTTCCATTACTGCAATTATTTCCTCTTTTGTTTCGCCAAGCCCGATCATTAAGCTGGATTTTGTAGGGATATCTGGCTGCATCTCTTTTGCACGCTTTAAAAATTCAAGAGAGCGCTTATATTTTGCACGAGCTCTTACTCTTGAAGTCAGGCGCTCAACTGTTTCGATGTTATGGTTAAGAATATCCGGCCGGGCATCCATAAGCATTTTCAGGTTATCGTACACACCGCCCATGTCTGAAGGCAATACCTCAATCGTCGTGAAAGGGCTTTTTCTTCTGATGGCACGGACCGTTTCTGCGAAAACCGTAGCACCGCCGTCCTTTAAGTCATCTCTTGCTACAGCTGTCACCACTGCATGCTTTAAGTTCATTAGCGCTACTGAATCTGCCACACGTTCAGGCTCCTGAAGATCCAATTCAGTTGGCAGACCCGTTTTAACTGCACAAAAACGGCAGGCACGCGTACAAACATCCCCAAGAATCATGAACGTAGCAGTTCTTCTTACTGCCCAGCACTCATGAATGTTGGGGCACTTAGCCTCTTCACAAACAGTGTGCAAATTCTTTTCTCTCATCATTTTTTTCAGGCCAGTGTAATTTTCATTTGTGTTTAACTTTATTTTCAGCCACTCCGGCTTGCGCAAGTACTCTTCTTTTTTGCTCATTTTCCCACTCCTTAAAAGACTGAAGCTAGACGTATAGAAAAGCGGAGGCGCCTTGTTCACCCCCGACAAGCACAAGACGAGCCTCACAGAAAGGCGTCCTTTGCCTTTTTGTGAGGATGCTCGAAATGTGGAGGCGACTGCCCAGGGACGACAGGCATAAGACGGTTCCTGTAAGAAGGCGTT
>NZ_CAXQGS010000087.1:0-21355 GCF_964223445.1 Cytobacillus sp. | reverse complement strand
GTGCACGACTGGCTGGAGGAGGAAGCGAGACGATCCCAGGAGATCGCCCCCTCTTCCGGTTCCGTCGACTAAGATCGTCGATTCAGATCCCGTCGACCATGGCTCTGTCGACTACGCTCTAATACCTTTGATAACTCCGGAGTTTCATTTATTCCATAGCCTAAGATATCAATAGTTTTATCTTTATATTTTGTACTTAATTCAATTCCGGGAATCACGGTTATTCCAAAGGCTTTTCCAGCATTTATTGCTTCAGCGATTCCCTTTGTTGTGTCATGATCTGTTATGGCAATTGTATTCATGCCTTTCTCAGCAGCCATTTGAACAACTTCACTCGGAGAATATTTCCCATCAGAAGCTGTAGTATGAAGGTGGAGGTCGAAGTTCCCTTTTTCTACTACCTTTTTAATGTCCAAGTCTTCCTCTCCTTACAAAATACGAAATTCCTATTTTTTATTAAACAAACGGATTAAGAGTCACTCTTGATTGTCCTCTTCCATTTTCTTCAATATTCCTTTTATTTCTTGTTCGAATGACTTGTGGCAAACTAAAAGTCCATCTTTTGTAGAAGCAATGATTAAATCCTCCGCCCCAATAACAATTGTCTTCCTATCCTCTGTTTTTATTATACAATTTTTTGATGACAATACATGAATATTACCCTGAAGGAGATTCATGTCGTCTTCCTTTTTTATCAAGCGCTCTAAAGAAGTCCAGCTGCCGACATCATCCCATTGGATATCTGCAGGTATCATAAATTTTGATTCGGCCTTTTCAATAATTGCATAATCCACAGAAATTTTCGGCAGATTGGCATACTCAGAGGCATTCCCTTTGAGATATCCTGCGATATTTTTTGTGATTTGCGGCTGGAATTTGTCCATATAATAGACAATAGTTGAGGGCTTCCAGATGAATATTCCGCTGTTCCAAAAAACATTTTCTTGTCTCAGCAATGCCTCTGCCTGATTTTTATTTGGCTTTTCGATGAAGGAATGTACTTTTAAAACCTTCTGATTTATTTCCTTATGAGCCTGGATATAACCATAGCCAGTTTCTGCACGAGTAGGTTTGATTCCTAACGTTACAATGGATAAATCAGATGAAGCCGCAGTTTCGGCTAATGTAAAAAGTTTATAAATAGAATCATTATCTGGCAAATAATGGTCTGATGGTACTGCAGCAAACACTTCATCATCATTCTCTTTTAAAAACGTTAAAGCTGTTAAAGTGACACAGGGCCCCGTATCCCTTTGATATGGTTCCAGAATCAGCTGCTGTTCCGGCACTTCCAATTGTGCTTTAACTAGAGGAGCATACTCTTCCGTTGTCACGATATAAATTTTATCCTCCGGGAGCCATTCCCTAAAACGGTTATAGGTTTGCTGAAGCATTGTTTTTTCATTGATTAACCTAAGAAATTGTTTAGGCTTTTCATTTACACTCAGCGGCCAAAACCTTGTCCCTTTTCCGCCTGCCATAATGACGACTTTCAATATAAACACCTCATTACATTAATTAAAAGCTATATTATTGTATGTGTTTAAAAGAAAGTCGCTTGGTGTTCAGCCTTGTTCAGTGCAATATGGGTATTTTACTCTTTAATAATGATACTTTTTTACTTTTTTAGATTCCTGACCTTTTCAATTTCATTCATTACCTCCTTCTCAAGCTTAATTAAGAACCTTTCACTCCATTTTTTCGAAAAGCTATTCACAGAGAAATAAATTTTTAATTTTGGTTCTGTACCCGAGGGCCTAATAGCAAACCAGGATCCATCCTGCAAATAAAATTTAATCATATTCGTCTTTGGCAGCTGAGTAAGTTTTTCTTGACCTGTCAGCAAGTCTAGCATTGTCCCCAACTTAAAGTCTTCAATTAAATTTATTTTTAAACCCGCAATCTCTTTTGGCGGGTTTACTCTTAAATAGGTTAGGACGCCGGCAATTTCCTCACTTCCCTCCTTGCCTTTCAAGAGGATCGACTGCAGGGACTCCTGGTAATATCCATAACGAGCATATAGGTCATATAAAGCATCGAACAGTGTTTTGCCTTTTGATTTATAATAAGCCGCCACTTCAGCAGCAAACACGGCTGCTTGAACAGCATCCTTATCCCGTACAAAATCGCCTATTAAATATCCGTAGCTTTCTTCGTACCCGAATTGAAATAGATAGTCTCTATTTTCTTCAAATTCTTTAATTTTTTCACCAATGTATTTAAATCCTGTCAGTGTGTCGATTACTGTTATTCCAAAATCCTCTGCAATGGCTCTGCCGATATCAGAAGTAACAATTGTTTTAATAACCGCACCATTCTTAGGAAGGATTCCCAGCTTCTTTTTTTCGGATAATAAGTAATAGAGCATAATAGCCCCAAGCTGATTCCCTGTTAATATCTCATAATCACCTTGTTCATTTTTCACTGCAACTCCCAGCCTGTCTGCATCCGGGTCTGTGGCCATTAAGATATCAGCATCCATTCTCTTTCCATATTGAATGGCCATTTTGAAGGCTGCATGCTCTTCAGGATTTGGTGATTCTACTGTTCTGAAATCAGGATCAGGTTCAGCCTGCTCTTTTACTAGTGTAATGTTATGGAAGCTAAAAGCTTGCAATCCTTCACAAACAAGTCTTTCAGCTGTACCATGAAGAGGTGAAAAGACAATTTTTAAGTCCTTGCCTTCTTTTCTGGCAAGATTATTATCTAATTGTATCGTCTTTAATTTTTCCAGATAAGCATTATCAATTTCTTCCCCTATGAAAGTTAGAAGTCCCTTGCTCTTCAGTACTTCTTCATCCATCACCTGGACCGCTATTTCATCTTTAATCCCGCTGATATACCCGGTGATCTCTTCAGCTGCTGAAGGGGTGATCTGTCCTCCATCTTCCCCATATACTTTAAAGCCGTTATATTCAGGGGGATTATGGCTTGCAGTAATCATGATACCTGCAATTGCGTTTAAGTGACGGACGGCGAAAGATAATTCAGGTGTTGGTCTTAGCTCATGGAACAGATACACTTTTATTCCCTGCATTCCCGCTGTCTTTGCGGCTTCCATGGCAAACTCTGCTGATTTCCGGCGGCAATCATATGCGATTACAAATCCGCGTTTCTTTGCGGATTCCCCTTTTTGTGAAATGTAATCAGCAAGACCTTTTGCCGCCTTGCGGACTGTGTAAATATTCATTCGGTTTGTACCCGGTCCCAATTCTCCCCTGATTCCTCCAGTACCAAATTCTAAATCCTTATAGAAGCAGTCCTCTAATTTATGCCGGTCCATATCCAACAGTAAATTCTTTAATTCTTTGTCTAAATTTTTATGGGAAAGCCATTTTTCAGCCTTTGAACTCCATGTCACCATTCGATGATCTCCCTTCTTTATATAGTCCTATATTATATGAACAAATTCTTAGAATGGCTGTCCCATGGCCTATGTGAAGATGACAGCTTTACATCCTGCGGACTACACTCCAATTTCATAGCAAAAACATCTTTCTGAACCAGCGCCTGTCCCTTCCGCTCCTCACACAATTCTACAGCTTTATTAATACTTCTGTAATTAACCTCTAAAAGAATGATCAAGGCAGGAACAATGATAAATAGGTATTTTCTCATATTTTTCCTCCTGCTTCATTTATTTTCAAATGATTGACATAATATTTGTTATAATAAATCCAAAGAGAAATATGAGAATATTCTAACTAAATATTGAGTGGACGAGGCGATTTTGTTGCTGATATTCTTCAAGGTTGCAGTTTGGATTATTGTCGCTTGTCTCGGTTTTTATGTTATTTCTGTCTGGTTATGGGAAAAGAAAGTAAAAGAAAGAATGTCCGTCATAAGGAAAACCTGGTATATCCTTTATGTGCTTGGTGCAGTTGTTTACTGGACGAACAAACCAGGTTCCATTTTTTCCGATTGGCAGAACTACCTGATTGTCGCGGTAATATTTGCTCTGGTCGATGCCTTTGTTTTCCTGGGATCTTATCTGAAAAGAGTCGGAAATAACGAATTAGCAACAGACACTAGAGAATTGCTTGAAGAAAATAGTGATCTATTGAACTCGCATATGAATAAACTGAAATCGTTTCAGTATTTATTGAAAAATGAGCCCATTGACATTTATTATGGAAACAAGGAAGCGTATCTTGCCGGCATCGAAAAACTTCTGGCTGACTTTGCGGAAAAAGTGGATATGAAGATAGCTTTATGCAAATACACAACAGAAGAAGAAAAGGACTATCTGCTTGAGCACTACACCGATAAAGCTTTGATTCATAGCCGTCTGGACCGCAGGGAAGTTTATTATGATGCTGAAGAAAGACTGGCGCTGATCCCTTTTTCCATTCTCGAAGATGACTATGTAATTAAACTTACCTCCGATCAATTTGTTACAGAATTCGACTATTTGCTTTTCACTTCACTCATATCAATATACGATCTAATGCTCCCTGCCGAACAGGAGGACGAAGACCATGAAGGAACCAGCGAAGAAGAAAACGGAGAAACCTGAGTTGCATGCTAAAAACACCATGAAAACTCTCAAAAAAAAATCCCGGGTCAGCCTTCCGGGTTTTGAAGTAAGTCCCCACACCGAAAGGATATTAAAAAAGAACAAAAGATTAATAAGCGTTTATACCAAAACTAAGGCTTGAGCATACTATATGGCGTGGGAGGAAATTTCTTCCGCGCCCTATTCATGTTCAATTGAAGGGGACATATAATAAAGATAAAAAGGGCTGATTTCAATGAAAAAACTGACCAAGAAAGTGAAAAATATTAACTTCCCCACATTCTCGGTTTCACCATATACCAAAAACCTGTCAAAAAAAACAGAGGCTGCCATACAGGATTTAAACAAAGGGCTAAAGCCTCCGAAAAATAATGCATAATAAAAACCGCCTTCCAAGAAGACGGTTATTTGATAAAAAGCTTCACCTTTTTTAATGCATCTTTTGTGGTCGGATATCGGAATGGCAAATCGAATCTGGTGGTTTGCTTCAGAATGCTTTTTTCATGTGAAAACACATCAAAGCTTCCCTTTCCATGATAAGCCCCAATCCCGCTCTCCCCTACTCCCCCGAAAGGCAGATATGGTGAACTAAGATGATAAACGGTATCATTAATGCATCCCCCTCCAAAGGAAATGCTGCTTAGAATCTGGTTCTGGACACCCTCACTTTCTGTGAAGATATATAGCGCTAAAGATTTCGGGCGTGCTGTAACCTCTGCAATCATCCCGGACAAGTTATCATATTCGAGCACCGGCAAAATCGGTCCAAATATTTCATCCTGCATGACTTCATCAGCCCATGTAATATTATCGAGAACTGTTGGTTCGATGCTTAGAGAATGTAAATCATGCCCGCCGCCATGAACAGTGATGCCACTTGTTAAAAATTTGGTGAGACGGCTAAAGTGTCTTTCACTGACGATTCTCGTAAATTGGCCGGATGCAATCGGATGTTTTCCATAAAGCTCCTGTATGGCTTGTTTTAGTTCATTCAGGAATTCTTCTTTTATACTGCACTGTACATAAATATAATCAGGGGCCACACAAGTTTGGCCGGCATTAATATATTTTCCCCAGGCAATTCTCTTCGCTGCAAGCTTCAAGTTGGCATCTTCATGCACGATGCATGGACTCTTCCCTCCCAATTCAAGGGTAATGGGAGTAAGGTGCCTGGATGCTGCTTCCATGATGATTTTTCCGACAGGGACACTGCCTGTAAAGAAAATATAATCCACCTTTTCATTTAGCAGGGCTGTGCTTGTTTCTGCGTCGCCTTCAACAACTGAAATATACTCCTGCGGGAAATGATTGCTGATCATTTTTGACAGCAAGGCCGAAGTTTGCGGCGTTAATTCTGATGGCTTCAGAATTGCGCAATTCCCTGCGGCTATTGCTCCGATCAGGGGAGCAATCGCTAGCTGAAAAGGATAATTCCAGGGCGCTATGATTAGCGCAACTCCATAAGGTTCTGGATATATATAGCTTTTCGAGCCGAGTTGGGCAATTGAAGACTTTACTTTTCTGGGTTTTGCCCATTTTTTTAAATGTTTCAACGTAAAGCGGATTTCCTCCAGCAGGATTCCAATCTCCGTCAAGTACGCATCAAACTCACTTTTATTAAGATCCGCCTTTAACGCATCCATCAATTCCTGCTCATGCTGCTTAATGACCGAACGAAGCTTTCCGAGCGCCTCCATTCGAAATGTGACATCTTTTGTTTTACCCTGGGTGAAGAAATTTCTTTGTTTTTGAATGAGATCCGCGTAGTTTTCCAAAGGAATACCTCCAGATGGGACAAGGTTTTAAGGATATATTATCATCTTGGCTGGCGGAAATACATAAATAGGTATACTCCCAATGCAAAAAAAATGCCGGCCATAAGGCCCGGCATTTGAAATATTATCTCGGCAGCTTAAAGAATTCGCTGCTTTCACTATAGTTTCCTGCCAGCCTTCCTAGCGGCTTCAGTTTTTCTAAGTTCACTTTATAATTACCGAGGTAGTACTCATCATCAATATGATAATGTACCATTCTCCCGATAATAAGATGATCGCTGCCCAGCTTAATAATTTGTTCCAGCTTGCATTCCATATGGATTGGTGCTTCTTTTACCCTCTTAGGGGCGACTAAATGACTTTCAGCAGCCGAAAGCCCTGCCGCTTCAAACTCATCAGCATTACTCGGGAGATTCTCTGCACTTTTTTGCATTTGGTTTCCTAATGGTGCAGGAACAACGTTGATGACAAACTCTTTTGTCGCCCGGATGTTGACCAATGTATCTTTTTCTGTTCCTTCCCTGTCGCCCACGCCAGGTCCAATAGAAATACAGAGCATCGGAGGATTTCTTGAAGCAACCGTGAAAAAACTGAAGGGTGCGAGATTCTGGCCCCCTTCCTGTGATACAGTGGAAACCCACGCAATCGGTCTTGGGACGACAGATCCGGTTAATAATTTGTACACTTCTTTTTCTCCAAGGTCCGAAGGGTTAAATTCCAAACGGATCACTCCTTCCACTTTTAAATAACAAAGTTATTCTTTTTATTCATAATGGATAATACTGTCAGTAAAGTAAAAACAATAAACATCATACCTGTGATTAAAAACCACCCGGAAGAAAATTGACCCGTCTTATCCACGATTAATCCGAACAAGGGCGGAATGATAATGGCGCCAGCTGATCCCAGTGTGATACTGATCCCGCTTGAGATGCCAGCTTGTTCTCTCGGCACCAATTCACTTGCAAGATTCATCCAGATTCCATTAAAACCTGAAGCTGCAAATCCAAACAGAGCTGTAATGGGAGCCATTACCCAAAAAGGGGCTGAAGTTATGACAGCAGCTGACGTACTGGCCAATGCGGTAATAATGGTAATAATCATAAGAATTACAACACGCTTTCCTTCAAACAGCCTATCGCTAATGATTCCCCAGGCAACCCTGCCAATGGTTCCGGACACTTCAGATATAACCAGTAGAATACCTGATAAAAAGATTGATATCTTCAGCTGTTCATAGGCAAACAAAACAATATACGTATTTAAGCACATTTGTGTACCATTCAAACCGAGAGCACTAAAGCTTATCAGCATCAAGGCTTTATTTTTAAACATTTTAAACATTGATTTGTAAAATTGGAGCAAACTCATGCTGCTGCCCTTCGCTTGTTCCAGTTCGGGCGGATCCCGGTAATAATGATAGGAGACGAATCCGCCCGCCAATAAAAGAAGGCAGGCCGTAAGAAGTACAAATCTCCAGCCAAAAGTGACACTAAGCGGAAGCAGAATCAAACTGGCCAGAGCCGATCCAGCCGTGATGCCGGTTTGTTTTATTCCCATTGCTGTTCCCCGCTGTTTGAGAGGAAACCAATAAATGATGCCTCTATTGGTGATCGGGTGCATGGACCCATACCCAATTCCGCCGATAACAATCAATAACAGGACAAGCCAGAAATCATGAAGCAATGTCATGAACAGAAAGCCCAACCCCATTAAAGCAGACGCCAGAACCAATAATTTACGGGATCCTGCAAGGTCAGTCAGGAAGCCGGCAGGAACAGAAATGATCGCCTGGCCTAAAAAGAGAGCCGCCGGGAGCATGCCAATTTGCGACTTGGTCAAGGAAAGATCCTCACCGATTAAGACTCCCAGCGGTCCAATGCTTCTGCCGACAAATGCTACCATCAGCTGTGCCAGCAGAAGGAATAATAGCATTTTCCATGGATTTTCATTGATGGCAAATTGCTTTTCTGCCAGTGAATTACTCATAATTAATCATCTCTTTTTTGGCTATTATGCCTTTAAATTGATTGCAGTCAAATCTTCCTCCAGTACTTTGCTCTTTGAAACAGCTGGAGCTAAAAGGGAGCCTGCAATACAGATAAAGAAGTTCAGTCCTAATCCAATGACGCCGCCGTGGATTCCATATATGGTTTTGTAGCCTGTAAGAGTAAGCACTCCTGCTAATATGGCGCCTGCAAGCATTCCCCAGAAGACAGCCTTTCCTGATAAGCGCTTCCAATATAAGCCCAGTACAAAGGCCGGGAATACCTGAACAAGCAATTCGAACTTTAAGACGAAAATTTCATATAGCGTTCCCGGAGGATTCCAGGCAATCCACAGAAGAAAGATGATCGCAATGATTCCGCATACTTTCCCGACCATGACCTTCTTATGTTCAGATGCCTTAGGATTGATGAATTTTCCATATACGTCATTCGAAAGCATGGATGAAAAGCTGAGCAGAACAGAGTCGGCTGTAGAAATAATGGCAGCTACAATCCCGCCAAAGAAGATGATCATAATCCAGTAATAAAATGGATTAATGGCGGCAATCTCATTGGCCATCAGACCTACGAGCTGTTCAGAACCCGTCTTATCCAGTCCTGGAAAAAGCATAATTCCAATAATACCTACCATAAATACAAGCCCTGTTGTAATTGGCGGCATCCATGCCATGCGGGCAAAGGATTTTTTCAATGTTTTCTCGCTTTGCGCAGAATAGATTCTTTGAACAGCGTGCGGATAAATACTTGCTCCCAGTCCAACAAGGAGGAGCATGCTCAGCCAATTGATATTCACTTCCATTGGAGGAACAGCCGTTTTTGCCGGCTCCAGTTCTGCTACATACCTTGTAACATCAGAGAAATTTCCACCGACGAGATACAAGCCGCCGATGAGGAAGACAATGATTCCAATCATTAGAACAATGCCTTGCATAACATCTGTAAAAGCAACTGCCTTCATTCCGCCCATCCACTCATAGGCAAGCATAACAGCTACAAAGACGATAACAGCTATTTGGTATGGGATCGTGCCGCCTGTCATCCCCGACACAGCCTGGCCAATGGCTACAAGCTGTTCTAAAAGGTAGTTTCCAAGCCCCCAAAGCATAAGAAAAATACTAAGCAATGTGACTGCCTTCGATTTGAAGCGGTGATCGATCCAGTCAGTAGGTGTAACAAAGTTTCTTTTCTTTGCAATGACATATAATCTTGGTGCAAACAGTAAATAGATTCCGATAATGATTGTCATAAATGAAATGGACTGAATCCACGAGAAACCTGTCCTATATGCTGTTGGGGCATATCCGACAATGGTATTCCCGCTATATTGCGTCGCATATAAGGTGAAAAAGAGTGCGATAAAACCGAGATTCCTTCCGGCAAGATAGTACCCTGAAAGACTGTGATGAAGGTTCTTCTCACCTCTGCCCGATAAGTATCCAATTAACAGCATGATTATGGCAAAAGCTGATAAAATAATGATCCCATCTGTGCCTGCAAAAGCTAAATCATTCATGATTTATCCCCCTTTGCTTTTTCGGCTTCTTCCTGTTCCTCTACGATATTCCACTCATTCACACAAAGCCAGCTTAAATATCCGCACATGATAATGGAAAAAGCTGTCGAGATAAATGCCCATAACGGAAACCCGAGAATATAGGGCTCAGCTGCTGCATCCGGAAAATACCAGGGTACTACGCCAAGTGTAATGATGGCGAGGACTATCCAAATCCATTTTTTTCGAATAGGTTCTTTTATCGTTCTGTTTTCCATATGGCTTCCTCCCTTTTGCTGAAATTTAAACCTCCAGCTTATAGAAAATCTTATGTGCCGATTCATAGGAGTCTATTAATTCAGCTGATTGAAGGGTTGCCCCGATTTCGTCCAGCCCCTTTAACAGCTGATCTTTTCGATAAGAAACGATATCGAATTCGACCATGTACCCGAAGGAGTCCTCAATTCTTTGATTCTCTAAATCTACGCTCAGCTGATAACCAGGTGATTCATTGCTTTTTTGAAACAAAACTTCAATATCCTTTTCAGGCAAGACTATTGGCAGGATGCCATTTTTAAAACAATTATTATAGAAAATATCTGCGAATGATGATGCCAGGATCACTCTAATCCCATATTCTGCAATCGCCCAGGGTGCGTGCTCTCTGGATGAGCCGCAGCCAAAGTTTTTCCTTGCCAGCAGAATCGGTGCATTCCGGTAAGGTTCCCGATTTAGAATGAAATCCGGTTTTTCCCTGCCATCTTCGTATCGCCATTCGTAGAAGAGGAATTCGCCAAACCCTGTTCTTTCAATTCTTTTTAAAAACTGTTTTGGAATGATGGCATCTGTATCAACATTTGCAGCATCAAGCGGAGCAACTATGCCTGTAAATCTGGTAAAAGACTTCATTGTACACTGACCTCCTTGCTATATTTAACAGGCCACTCCCTTACATCTATAAACCGGCCGGCAATCGCTGCTGCAGCAGCCATTTCAGGACTGACCAAATGGGTCCTCGCATTTCTTCCCTGCCTGCCTTCAAAATTCCGGTTGGAGGTCGATGCGCAGCGTTCTTCCGGAAGAACCAAGTCCTCATTCATACCGAGGCACATGCTGCAGCCCGCTTCTCTCCATTGAAAACCGGCTCTTATAAAAATTTGGTCGAGCCCTTCAGCTTCAGCCTGCATTTTTACAAGCTGCGAACCAGGAACAACTAGCGCTTCCACCTGTTCAGCAACTTTGTAACCGTTTACGATTTTTGCCGCTTTTCGAAGATCTTCTATCCGGCTGTTTGTGCAGGAGCCGATAAAGACTTTATTGACAGCAATTTCTGTGATGGGTGTTCCTGGCTGAAGGTCCATGTACTTTAATGCTTTTTTAGCTGGACCTATTTGATCTGCTTGCAAATCTTTCGTTAGAGGTATAACTTTTGTAATACCTGTTACCTGGCCTGGATTCGTGCCCCAGGTAACCTGCGGGATTACTTCAGCTGCATTAAAGTCAGCAGTCAGATCAAATTCGGCATCTTCGTCAGTATAATATTTCTTCCATTCTGCAAGAGCTTCTTCCCACTCGATTCCATCAGGAACAGCTTGTTTCCCTTTTAAATAGTTAAAGGTTTTTTCGTCAGGCTGAATCAGTCCTGCCCTTGCTCCCATTTCAATGCTCATATTGCATACGGTCATTCGCTCTTCCATTGTTAAATTACGAATCGCCTCACCGCGATACTCCACAACATAGCCTGTTGCAAAATCATGACCATACCTTCCAATGATTGAAAGAATCAGATCTTTGGCAGTCGTTCCTTGCGGCAAATTGCCGTGTATATTTATGGCTAATGTTTTAGATTTAAATTGCTTTATTGTTTGAGTGGCAAGGACATGTTCTACTTCACTCGTGCCAATGCCAAAGGCAAGTGCGCCGAAAGCTCCATGTGTAGAGGTATGGCTGTCGCCGCAAACGATGGTCATCCCGGGCTGTGTTAGCCCAAGCTCAGGAGCAATGACATGTACAATTCCCTGATATCGGCTATCCAGGTCAAAAAGCTGTATTCCGAACTCCCTGCAGTTTTTTGCCAGAGCGTCGACTTGCTTTTTGGCGATTTGATCTTTAAAAGGAAGGGAACGGTCAGTTGTTGGAATGCTGTGATCCATGGTAGCCACAGTCAGATCCGGCCTTCTCACCTTGCGATTCTTGATTCTTAAGCCTTCAAATGCCTGAGGTGATGTGACCTCATGTACTAAATGAAGATCAATGTACAAAAGGGAAGGCTTATCCTGTTCCTCCACGACTGCATGCTTTTCCCAGATTTTCTCGTATAAGGTCCGCCTCATTCTGAAGCCCTCCTAAATGATATTATTTTTCTTCAATTCTTCTAATCTCTCTTCATTGAACCCAAGAAGGCCAGTGTATACTTCATGATTGTGCTTGCCCATTTCTTCCGGGCCGGCATGCTTCACTTCCCCTGGTGTCCTGCTTAATTTTGGGACAATGCCAGGCATCGGGAATTCTCCCAGCTGCGGATGATCTACTTTAATAATCATGTCGCGTTCCTTATAATGCGGATCTTCCAGAATATCTTTGGCCGTATAAATGAGCCCTGATGGAACGCCCTTATCTTCAAGAATTTTAAGAGCTTCTTTAGCGGGGAGAGTCTTTGTCCATTCTTCAATCATGGAGTCAAGAAGCTTCATGTTTTCTCCTCTTGCATGGTGGGTCGCGAATCTTGTGTCATCTGCCAATTCCGGCTGCTCCATGGCCTCGCATAACCTGCGGAACACTCCATCTGCATTGGCTCCTATAACGATGTAAGTTTTGTCCTGCGTGAAGTAAATGTTAGAGGGAGCTACACCTGGCAGGATATTGCCCATCCTCTCCCTTATGTATCCCGCTAAGAGGTAATCCGGAATAATGCTTTCCATCACTGAGAATACAGATTCATAGAGGGCCGTATCGACAACCTGTCCCTTTCCGGAACGCTCCCTCTCGTGTAATGCAACCAGACAGCCAATTGTCGCAAAAAGTGCAGCCAGCGTATCACCCATTGATACACCAATTCTTGATGGCGGCCTGTCAGGGAAACCGGTTACATTTCTGAGCCCGCCCATTGCTTCACCGACGCTGCCAAATCCTGCTCGATGCTTATAGGGTCCTGTCTGTCCATAGCCCGAAGTCCGTACCATGATTAATTTAGGGTTGATTTCGGAAAGTGCTTCATAGGATAGATTCCATTTTTCCATTGTCCCCGGGCGGAAATTCTCAATGACAACATCGGCTTCTTTAATAAGCTCCCTTAAAACCTGCTGTCCTTCTTCCTCCCTGAGATTTAACGAAATCGATTTTTTATTCCGCGATTGAATAGGCCACCAAAGCCCTATCCCATCTTTTGATTTTCCCCAATTTCGCATGGGATCTGATTTACCCGGAGGCTCGACTTTAATAATTTCAGCACCGAAGTCACCTAGAAGCCGTCCGGAGAATGGTCCTGCTAAAAGCGTGCCCAGCTCGATGACTCTGATATCTTCCAGTGGAAGCTGTTTTTCTGACATGGATTTCCCTCCCTGATATTTCTTGAATGTACTGTTAAATTTTAATTTTCTTAATCTTGTATACAAATTTAATTGTTTGTATACAATAAGTCAATGTAAATTTTATTATTTTTCTGAAATTTCATTAAAAACCTTTATATAATCATGTTTTATAATAAATATTCAGAATATTTGTTGTAATAATACTTCTGTTTGTATACAATACAATTGAGGTGTTGATATGGATGCATACGAATTTATTAGAGATGCCATTATTGAAGGGAAATTTGTCCCTGGCATGCGGCTTGCTGAGGAATCATTGGCTAAAGAGATGAATCTTAGCCGCACTCCTATTAGAGAGGCTATTAAGCAGCTTGAAGCAGAAGGCCTCGTCATTCCATTAAAGCGCGGTGTCAGCGTAAGGCATTTTACAAAAGATGATATCCGGCAAATCTATGACCTGCGCACTCTTCTGGAAGGGTACGCTGCCAGTCAGGCTGCGATACACCGGACAGAAAATGACCTGCTGGAAATGGAAAGAGCAAATATTTTATATGAAGAAGCCATTAGCCGATATGTGGAATCTGATATGGACAGCCTGAAAGATATTGTTCAGGTAAACCAGAAATTTCATGAAACGATAGTGGCTGCTTCAAAAAATGAGCATATACATTTCCACATTTCAAAGGTTGTCGTGGTTCCAATCGTATTCCGATCCTTCTATTGGTATAACAGCTTTCAGCTCAAACAATCCCTAGAGGTACATAAAACCATTTTGGAAGCAATCAAAAATCGGGAACCCGAGCGTGCCCGCATTGCCATGCATGAGCATATTTATCAAGGCCGTGATCATGTTTTGAAGCACCTGGAACAAATTAAAAACATTCATCTGCTGAAGGAGGAAGTAAAATGATTGAAATCTGCGAAGTTGGTCCGCGCGATGGATTGCAAAATGAGTGCAAAATTGTTCCAACGGAAACAAAAGTTGATTTGATTACAAGATTAATTGATTCCGGCATCCGCAATATAGAAGCTGTTTCTTTTGTCAATCCGAAGGTTGTTCCTCCCATGGCTGATGCAGAAGAAGTTTTGAAATCGCTTCCTAAAAGAAATGGCGTCCGTTTCGGCGGTCTGGTGTTAAGCCGCTCTGGTCTTGAACGCGCACTTAAGACCGATGTGGATTTTCTTCATGTTGTAACAACAACAAGTGATTCATTCAATTTACGGAATGCGAAAAGGACTGTTGAGCAGGCTGTTGGTGAGCTCTCTTTAGTGATTAAGGAAGGGGCTGCATCCGGAAAAGGTGTGGCTGGGGTATTAGGAACTGCATTCGGCTGCCCTTTTGAAGGTGAAGTTCCTTTAGAAAATGTGCTGAAAGCGGCGGAGAGGTTTTTGGAAGCAGGCTGTACGGAAATCACTCTGGCTGATACAACAGGCATGGCAAATCCCATTCAGGTTCAAAAGGCAGCAGATTCGTTTTTCGCTGCGTTTGGAAGAGATCTTTCGCTTGGCCTTCACTTCCACAATACGCGCGGGTTGGGACTCGCAAATGTACTGGCGGGATACCAGGCTGGTGTCCGCCGCTTTGATTCCTCCATTGCCGGACTTGGCGGATGTCCATTTGCACCGAAAGCAGTCGGAAATGTTTGTACAGAAGATATGATCAATATGTTCCACGGAATGGGTGTGGATACGGGGACAGATCTTTCTTCTGTCCTGGAAACAGCAAATTGGATGGAAACAGTAATGGAACGGCCGCTGGATGGGATGTTAATGAAGGCGGGAATAGCTTAACTGCGGGAAAAGCCATCTGGGGGATGGCTTTTTTTGTGCTGTAGCGGCCGTAAATGGTCGTCGCAGAAATTTATTTGCTGGTTTTACTGATTTGTTTGCTAGTTTGGTGTTTTTATTTGCAGATTTTTATATTTATTTGCAAGTTTAATGTATTTATTTGCAAGTTTAATGTATTTATTTGCAAAGTTCACAATTAGTATCAAGGTTTTATATAATACCTATTCTTCTTTTCACCACCTTGCTAAGATTCATCTGGCCAAGTAATCTTGAGGCAGAAAAAACAGATGCTAAATGGGTAAACCTGCGAAATTCAGCATTTGTAATAGATGGTTTAATCAGATAAAAATAATCCACTATTGTTTGTTGATGTGCCGAGTCGGAAGCAGTTTTACATACCTCTGGCATGCACCTTAATAATGCTTGAAGCTGCATTATAATATCTGGTACCCTTCTTTCTTCTTCTTCGATCAAATAAATCATCTCCTTTATACAATAAAAAAAGAGTCTAGGTTTTGACCTAAACTCTATAATTTAAATCTGCTGATCAACCCTTTCAAATCCTCCGCCATGCCCGTAAGCTGGTCAGCAGAGAGTGATATTTCCTCCATTGATGCAGCTTGCTCCTCCGTTGAAGCCAGTACACTTTGTGTAGCTATGGCTGATTCATTTGCCACATGGGTTATCTCGTCCATGGATTGAACCATTTGCTGAGAACCGACAGACATTTGCTGAATGGCTGCTGCGACTTCCCCCATTTGATCCGTCACCGTGCTGACAGACTGCTGGATTTGTTTGAATGAATCGCCTGCATCCTTCATGACTTCCATTCCTTCTGTTACTTCATGATTAACCGTATCCATTGTCTGGACAACCTGATGGGTTTCTTCCTGGATTTTTGATATCAGCTGGCTGATTTGCAGGGTGGATTCAGCCGATTTTTCAGCGAGATTTCTAACCTCGTTTGCTACAACGGCAAAGCCTTTTCCCTGTTCTCCTGCGCGGGCGGCTTCAATAGCAGCATTTAAAGCCAGAAGATTTGTTTGAGCGGCAATGCCTGTAATCACTTCGATGATCTTTCCGATTTCCTGTGAACGCTGGCCAAGGCCTTTTACCACCTTGGATAGATCCTGTACATTTACATGAATGGAGTTCATCTGGCATCCTGCTGTTGAAATGGATGCAGATCCATGATTTGCTTTTTCAAGTGAATCGTTGATCTGCTCTGTAACCTGTTCTGAGTTTGCCGCGACCTGTGTCAGGCTTTCGGACATCTGCATAATGACATTGGAGGCAGTTCCGACTCCCTTGACCTGATCATCGGCACCTGCTGCTA
This sequence comes from Cytobacillus sp., assembly GCF_964223445.1. Taxonomy (NCBI): domain Bacteria; kingdom Bacillati; phylum Bacillota; class Bacilli; order Caryophanales; family Bacillaceae; genus Cytobacillus; species Cytobacillus sp. Next base: position 4,909 of record NZ_CAXQGS010000087.1, on the reverse strand, counting down.
CTTCTTCAATGACCTCAGCTATATGGCTTGTTGCCATATTGGTCTGCTGGGCACCTGATGATAGCTGCTGGGCATATTGCGTGACTTCGTTCGAAGCCAAGACCACTTTATTCAGCACTTCCTGCCAGGCAGATGCAGTGTGATTAAGTGCAGAAGCAATCGATCCCAGTTGTCCAACTGATTTTTCGTCAAGTCTTGTGGACATATTTCCATCTGCAAGGTCATCGATAAACCTATTGATTTTGCTGATGGGTGCAATAAACTTGCGGTAGTTCATAAACGCGGATAATATCCCTGCAAGCGAACCAAGGATCACCATAAAAGCAATGGTGAACCAAAACGCACTGCCATCCAATCCATTACCAACACATACAGAAACGCCAATGACTAATACAGCTGGGATAATGACGATTAAAGTGCGGAGCATGTAGCTAAGTTGACTCATGAAACTTACCCCTTTTTCTATCTTTTATTATTATAAAAAAATGATTTACAAGTTCCTCCTCAAATAACTTCTTTTACCACCAGACAATTTGATTATAGTGGATGATAGGAAAATATATCAATATATTTCGAAGGATTATTTTTAAAATAATTGAAATAGTTCGTCACTTTTTCGCAAATTGAAATGCCAGCCTCCCAAGAAGCTGGCATTTTAATCAAATCTATTCAGCTGCAGCAGTCCTTCTCTCTTTTTTAGCCATGGAAAGAACGGCAGTGCCAAGTGCAATAATAATAAAAACACTTCCTGCTGCTGCATTATATTCTACTGAGGTTGTCTCGATCATAATGCCGCCGATCATGCTGCCGAATGCCATTCCCATGTGAACTGCTGAGTTGTTCAATGTTTGCTGGATATCAGAAGTTTCCGGTGTTACTTCTATTAAATAGCTGTGTATGGCCGGTGTGATCGCCCAGCTGAGCATACTCCAGATGACTACCATAATCAGAAAAACGGGCAACGAGAAAGCGGCGAACGGCAACGAGAAAAGGGTAATCCCAAACATAGCCAGCAGAGTCAAAATGACAGACTTTGCACCAAAACGGTCGGCCAGGAGACCGCCGATGCCCCCGCCGATAACGGCAGCAATTCCGAAAATCAGGTAAACAATGCTGACCCAGTTGCCGTCAAGCCCCATTTTCATCTTCAGGAATGGAGTAAGGTAACCGTAAAAAGTTAAATGGCCAGTCATTAAAAGAAACGATGTTATCTGTGTTAGAGCGATTTTGCGGCTTTTCAGGGTTTTAAGCTGGACGCCTATTGGAACGGCGGGCTTTGGAGCAACTTTACCCATAAAGAAATGAACGCCTGCCATTGATATGACTGTCAGAGCAGATATGAGTACAAATGGAGCACGCCAGCCAAATACATTTCCAAGCATCAATCCAATGGGCACACCCAGCACAAGGGATGCACTGATTCCCATAAAGACGATTCCGATGGCTCGTGCACGATATTCTTCTGTGACGATGTAGGAAGCCATTGTCATGCATAATGCGATAAGCAGTGAGCCGCTTGCTGCCGCTAAAATCCGGCCAACTAATAATACACTGTAAAACGGGCTAAATACGGCAACAATATTTCCTGCCAAAAAAACAGCTAATGATATCATCATTAAACGGCTGCGTTCCATTTTCACCGTTATCGTGAGCAGGACAGGCGCAGCAATGGCAAAGGCGAGCGAAAATACTGTAATTAACAGACCCGCCTGACCCAAACTGACTCCCAGATCTGAAGCTACAAGATCAAGCAGCCCGCCTATAATCAGTTCCACCATTCCAACAACAAACGATATGATTGCTAATAAATAGATGCGTTTATCCAAGCTGAACTTCCTCTCTAGTATTCAAGCTGTTCTCTTAAATTTTAATAAAATAACATCTTAACATACCCAATAGCTTTAGCTCAAAGGATAGAATAATCTAAAAATAATAATGGCTATTTTGTAAATATAATTTCTTTTTTGGGATAAAATATAACTACCTTACTAAAACAACTTCCATAAATTTCATGTTTGCATATAACGATTAAATAGGAATGTAAATAACAAATAATGTAAAGGAGTTGATTCATTTGTTGGACAATCAAGCAAAGAAAGAGCGCAGTTTATCCCCTATACCATCACCTGTTATGGACGAAATACAGCCTGCCGGTACAACTCCTGCTGACACAACTGCCATAAATAACATTGAACCTGAATTTGATCTTACTGGAACAGTTTTAAATGACTACAACTAAGTGACAATCCCTGCAGGTCTTTCGCGGGGATTTTTTTAATCTTAAAATTATATTTTTGTACTTCGATAACTGTCTGGCTCGAGCGCCTGGGCAGACGTTGCCACTGACGTGGCGTTCTTAGTCTGTGTTCCCTGCTTCCGCTTTCTTTTGGCAAGTTTGTCCGATTCTCAGCATATGCATGTAGTATTCCTTGTGTTTCACTTGGAAAATAACCAAATGGAGCAGGATTAATGATTTATTTGTTAGTGGTTATTTTCATTATTGTTCTTGTTATGCCTTTTCTTTCTGAGTTTGTGGAAAAAAATCTGGAGATGTTTTTATTTGTGATGGGGCTTTCAGCTGCAATGGCAAGCGGGGTACTGAATAGCGGGCTGTTTGTTAAAGCAGCACAGGAACCTGTAAAAATTACTCTTGCTGTCTTTATTGCAGGACTCCTGTTTAAGTGGTTTCAGGCAAATTTGGAAAGAAGCATACTTTCAGTAAGCCGGATTATGCCTTTTCGTTTATTTGCAGCTTTGACTGTCATTTTTCTTGGGTTAATATCAAGTATTATTACAGCTATTATCGCTGCGTTAGTTCTTGTATTAATCGTCAGTGCCCTTCGCCTGGACAGAAACTCAGAAATCAGGCTGACTGTACTCGCCTGTTTTTCAATTGGACTTGGCGCAGCATTGACGCCGATTGGCGAACCGCTTTCCACCATTGCAATCAGTAAAATGAAAGAAGATTTTTTCTTTTTGATGGAATTGGTTGGACCGCAAATCACCATTGCCCTCCTATTTTTCGGAATTATGGCGGCACTGGCTGTTAAGCCTCCTGTTTCAGGGAAAGCGTCCTTTACTAAAAAGCCTGCCAGTGAAAACTATGAAGAAATCTTTGTCAGGGCTTTGAAAATATATTTCTTTGTGATGGGCCTGACGATGCTTGGGGCCGGTTTTGAACCGTTAATCAACCACTTTTTAATAGGGTTAAATCCGCTTTTATTATATTGGATCAATATGATTTCTGCTGTATTGGACAATGCAACACTTGCAGCTGCTGAAATTAGCCCCTCAATGGACCATTTTACGGTTCAATCCATCCTCCTTGGACTGCTGATCAGCGGAGGAATGCTTATTCCAGGCAATATTCCCAATATTATTGCTGCTGGTAAACTGCAGATTACGAGTAAAGAGTGGGCAGTATTCGGGGTTCCGTTTGGGTTAATCACGATGATTGGTTATTTTGTGTTTATTCTGGTCATGGGAAATTGAAAGGGGACTGGCGGCCCTTTTCAATTTCCCTTCATAATTGTTTACATAATATTATTATCGTATATCAAGTATTATTTTTCCGGTGCTCATCCGGCTTTCGATCAGCTTATGGGCTTCAGCTGCTTCTGCCAAAGGAAACCTGTGCCCTATTCTAATGTGCAGTTTCTGTTCTTTTAAATACTGCATGACTTTTTGAGCTGTTTCCCTGAGTGATTCCGGACGCTTCTTTCTTGTTGTGCCGAGACTGTAGCCCAAGGCAGAACGGCAGCTCTTATGCAGGTCATTCGTATTTATAATCCCTTGTTTGCCGCTCGAATTGCCGAATTGGACAAGCCGGCCATAGTCAGCCAGACAGCCGAAACTTTTCTGCGTTATGCTGCCGGCAAGAGAATCCAGGATAATATCTGCACCTTTTCCACCGGTTAAGTCCATTACCTTTTCGGCAAAATCATTCTGTTCGTATACAATGACATGATCAGAACCTGCTTCCACAGCAGCAGGTACTTTCGTTTCACTGCCAACAGTTCCAATAACAAGTCCTGCTCCTAATATCTTTGCCATTTGGATTGCAGTAGTGCCTACCCCGCCTGCTCCTGAATGAACCAGAACGGTTTCACCATTTTGGATTCCTGCAATATCTGCAAGCAATTTATAAGATAAAAATGAAACAGTCAGTGATGCTGCAGCTATATCCAACTCTACTTCATCCGGCACTGCAAATGTCAGGTTTTCATCGGCTGCAGCGTACTCACTATAAGATCCTTCTGAAGGGAACGCTGCAACCCGATCACCAATTTTAAAATTTGTAATTTCACTCCCAATTTCCACTACTACTCCTGCTGCATCGAGACCGGGAATAAACGGAAATAAGCCAGTACCTCCCTGCCCGATCCTTGCTTTCACATCCGCAAAATTAACGCTTGCTTTTTCCACCTTTATCAATACTTGATCCTGCTTTACTTTTGGAATTTCCATTTCTGTGTAAGTCAATACGTCCGGATTACCGTATTGTGTTACTGTAATTGCTTTCATTTGATTGGCCTCCATTTATGTAATCCTTTTACCTATTCGATATTTGGTGCGAATAAGCCTCTTTTTGCTATGGATGACAACTCGAATTAAAGCTATAAAAAAGAAGCCGCATACCGCAGCCTCTCGTTATAAATACCTATTCATTTTCATGCTGGCAGCTATGTTCCTCGCTGTTCTTTCCATATAAATGGCTGCCTTCTCCAAAGCTTCCGGAAGGGTAACAATGCCTGGGACAATGCTGAATAATGCATCGATTCCGTGTTCATGCACAATATTGCTGTCGTCTGATAAAGAACCTGCAAGACCGATAACCGGTATCCCATGTTTCTTTGCTGCTCTGGCCACACCAATTGGGGCACGCGCGCCGCCCGAACCATCTGAGAAG
>NZ_CAXQGS010000086.1:0-3777 GCF_964223445.1 Cytobacillus sp. | reverse complement strand
GGATCTGCTTCCTTATCTACATAGATATGGCAGTTCCCAACTCCTGTTTCGAGTACAGGCACCGTCGCATTCTCAACCACTGCTTTAATGAGGGATGCGCCGCCTCTCGGAATTAAGACATCAATATGCTCTTTCATGGTGAACAGCTGCTTTGTCGCTTCTCTGTCTGCTGTGGCAATGAATTGGACAGCTTGTTTAGGTATCTTCGTATTTTCAAGAGCATCATGAATAATCTTTACTATAGCCTGATTCGAATTCAGTGCTGATGATCCGCCTTTTAAGACAATGGCATTTCCTGATTTCAAAGCAAGACCTGCCGCATCGGCAGTTACATTAGGTCTTGCTTCATAGATCATGCCGATGACACCAAGCGGAACACGGACCTCCTCCACCTTAAGCCCATTATCCAACGTCCAGCCAGACATGACATCTCCAATTGGATCGGGAAGTTCAGCTACCTGGCGAAGGCCATCTGCAAATTCATAAACCCGCTCCTTCGATAATGACAGCCGATCCATATATGCCTCTTCGAATCCTTTTTCCCTGCCATTTTCAAGATCGGCCATATTAGCTGCAAGAATCGATTCACATCCAGTCTCCAGCGCATCTGCAACTGTATAGAGTGCTTCGTTCTTTTCTTCAGTTGTTAAAACACTTAATGTTTTGGCAGCCTTCCTGGCCTTTTTTGCCTGTTCTTCTACATTATTTATCTTTACTGCTGATGCAGTAGCCATTGAATCCCTCCTAAAAAGTTTAAACAAGTGCCGGCAGCTTAAAGTCGCGGGAACATACAAACGTTTCCTGAGCAATGGCCGGTTCCAGCTCTTCACCTGCTGTATGGTTACCTAACTTGTTACCTAACTGTTCGTTTGAATAATTAATGCGGCCGAGGCCGATTTCTTTACCCTCTTCATCCAGAATGCGGACGACCGCACCATCCTTAAATCGCCCTTTGACCTCCTGAATATCAGAGCAGTACAGGTTTTCTTGATGATCCACAATCGCTTCTATCCCATGGGAGCTGATGGTCACCTTGCCTTCAGGGCCTGAGTGGAATGCAATCCATTGTTTCTGATTATCCAGATTGAATGCATCCGGTTCCGGGTTGAAGTAGGTTCCTTTCGCCCTGCCTTCCACAGCTTCCATTAAGATATGTTCTGTACCTGCTTTTCCTAAAAAGGAATCAATTCCCGCAGCCATTGCAATTTTCACTGCCTGGATTTTTGACTTCATGCCGCCTGTTCCTACAGCACTTCCAGATCCTCCAGCAGCAGCTTCAATTTCAGGTGTAATGCTGTGAACCCTCTCCAGAAGACTTGCACCAGGATTGTCATTGGGGTTGCTATCATAGAGACCGTCAATGTCTGATAAAATAATCAATAAATCAGCATCGATCAGACCGGCCACTTTTGCCGCCAGGGTATCATTGTCCCCGAAGCGCAAACGGTCGACCGTAACCGTGTCATTTTCATTTATAATCGGGATGATTCCACGCTCAAGCAGCACATTCATGGTGTTATGCATGTTGCCATAACGCTTTTCATCGGAGAAATCGCTTCTGGTAATTAAGATTTGTGAAGCGACATACCCATGAGATAAAAAGAGTTCTGAGTAAGATTCCATTAATAGACCCTGGCCAATTGAAGCAGCAGCCTGTTTTTCCGGAAGGGAAGAAGGACGGTCAAGGCAGCCGAGCTTCCGATAGCCTGCAGCTACAGCACCTGATGACACGACAGCTGTTTCATAGCCAGCATCCTTCAGCTCGACAATTTGCTCTGCAAATTTTTCAAGCTTTCTGCGGCTGATCTCCCCATGCATGCTTGTTAGTGAGCTGCTTCCGATCTTAATAACAACTCTTTTTATCTGCTTTTCTTTACTCAACATCCAATACCTCCTGTGAACTTATAAATCCCATCTCCCTTAGGAAGTGACAAGGGCGCCTTCCAATTCTTCGCTGATCTCCTTTGAACGTTTGGCGGCATGCTCCACTGCCTGTGTGATGGCTTCGCCTCCATTGTATCTCCTTAAAGCTTCGAGCCCTGAAGCAGTTGTGCCATTTGGCGAGGTCACTTTCTCTCTAAGAGAAGTTGGAGCTTCTTCCTTTTCAAGCACCATCTTAGCTGCTCCAAAAATCGTCTGGGCGACAATTTTTCGTACAGTCTCTTCATCCATGCCTTTTTGCACCCCTACCCGCTCCATATTTTCCATCAGATAATAAAAGTAAGCAGGACCGCTTCCGGCTAATCCCGTAAAAACATCCATCTGGTCTTCATCGATGATATACACTTCCCCCATGCATTCGAGCAATTCCTTAACCAATTCCACATTAGCCAAGCTGGTATTCTTGCCTGCCACGACAGCCGTTGCAGATTCCTGAATCATGCTTGAAGTATTCGGCATCACACGTACAACCTGCTGTCCCGGATTTAAATGGTCTTCCATGAACTCAGTTGTAATACCTGCCAAAACTGAAAGAACCACCTGGCCGGGATTTAATTTATCTTTAATCGATCGCAGGGCTTCCTCTGCACCTTTTGGTTTCATGGCTAAAATGAATAAATCGATCTGCTCAAATGGAAGCTCGCTTTGCGGCATCGCACTCACATTATAATTATCATGAATCTCTTCCAGTCTGTCTGCATTGCTCCTATTCGTTACAAATACTCGATCAGGTGACATTTTCTCAGCTGTCATGACTCCCGAAATCATTGATTCCGCCATTGACCCTGCTCCTAAAAAAGCAATATTTTTATTAGCTAACATGGACATCCTCCTTAAAATAAACAAACTGTTCGTATAACCGTTCGTATTTCATCAACGTTATCTATCGTAACATGCTCAAATACATATTCAAGGGTATTGGGGAAAGACGGGAGGATATGGGCGAGATAGTGAATGAAAACGCTAACATCATTGGCCTAAGATTCACTGAGGCTCTCTCAGCGTGAATAATCCTCTCTCAGGCCGATATTTGCAATAAAATAATTTCCAATTTGTCATAAGTGTACAAAAAAGGCCCGGTCAACCGGCTGAGCAGTACGGAATAAAAAAGCCTCAGATAAATAAAATAAGAAATAAAAAAACTCCCAGCCAGAATGGCTGAGAGCTTTGATAAGCAAATATTAACGCTTTGAGAACTGAGGAGCACGACGAGCACCTTTAAGACCGTATTTCTTACGCTCTTTCATACGTGCGTCACGAGTTAATAGTCCTGCGCGCTTTAATGTTGGACGGAATTCTGGATCTGCTTGAAGCAATGCACGAGCGATGCCGTGGCGGATTGCGCCAGCTTGACCAGTGTATCCACCGCCGTTTACATTTACAAGAATGTCGTAGCTGTTAACAGTTTCAGTAGCTACAAGCGGCTGTTTTACAACTTCACGTAAAGCTGCAAAAGGAATGTAATCTGTGATTTCACGACCATTGATGATGATTTTACCGTCGCCTGGAACTAAACGAACACGTGCAACGGAGCTCTTACGACGACCAGTACCAATATATTGAACCTGTGCCAAGTTAATAACCTCCCTAAAAATTATCCACGAAGTTCGTAAACTTCAGGTTGTTGTGCTTGGTGCTTATGTTCGCGACCAGCATATACGTGTAATTTCTTGAAATGCGTACAAACTACCCTGAGAGAATGCTTGAGCTTGCAATCAAAGGCATGCTTCCAAAGAACTCTCTTGGTCGTCAAATGTTCAAGAAATTACACGTATATGCTGGTAGCGAACATAAGCACCAAGCACAACAACCTGAAGTTTACGAACTTCGTGGATA
>NZ_CAXQGS010000085.1:0-2195 GCF_964223445.1 Cytobacillus sp. | reverse complement strand
ATGAATGTCTTTTTTCATTTCTAACCTTCCTCTCATGAATCTATTATTCTCATAATACCATATGTAAAATATCTCCTTTTCATAATATAGCAATCTATTCCCTGTTATACTGGAAGAAAGAGGGTTTTATTCGCCGAAAGGAAAGTCATGGATGAAAACGTACTGGTTGCTTGGCATTTTGTTGCTCGTCGATATGACGCTGCTATTGGCGGACGATTACTTTCCGGGTGCACTCAGTTCGTTAGGCATCCCGGTGTGGTCATTGTATGCGTTGCTTGGGGTTTTGGTTCTTGTGAGCCTAGTGACGCAAAACCCTGAACTGGAGAAGCGCTTTGGGCTTTATGAATTAATATTGTTGTCTGTCTATCCGATACTGGTGATGGTTTTATTGACTTTCCTTGGCCGTGAGTCAGAAAGCGGCCTGTCTGTAACGAGCCCCCTCCTTTGGATCATATGGGGAGCGGTTTTGTGGATGGGATGGCGCGATTATAAGAAAGACAAAGAGCAAGACGGGCAAGCGACGGAATGAATGCTCTTTATAGTTGCTGATACGAAATTTTGGAACTGGAATGGAAAGGATGAATACCTGTTATGCTATGGATACTTACACAAAACAAACAAGACCTGATGAATGTTAAGAGTGTTGCTGTAAAAGGAAAGCACGTGGAAGGTTTTGTAGAAAACAGCTTATTGGATCAGTGGAATAAAGTGATGGGCAAATACGAATCAAACGATAGAGCATTAGAAGTTCTTACGGAGATTTTTGCAAAGATTGACCAAAGCAACGGGGCTGCTGTGACCTTCACTATGCCTGAACGATAACCCTATATGGCTTATGCTTAGATTCTGTAACCTTCAAAAGGTGACAACTCCCCTTTTGAAGGTTTCTTCTTTTTATTCATCCTATTTAAATGCATTTATGCCAATTTCAGTAGACTACGCAAGAGTATTCTGATTATTTATGTTAAAATATGGGCATAGCTACAAACAGTTAACCCGATTAATATTAAACAGCTGAATCAAGGCTTTTTAACAGAAAGGGCGGATATAATGGATGAAGCTCAACAAGAGATAAAAGAAATAAAAGGATTAAAGAAGAAGCAATTGCTTTGGGGCAACCTCTTCATGCTGGTGCTTTTCTTGTTCCTTAATTATTTTTTGGAGAATGGAAAAATTTTATTCTTAACTTGGGTACTTCTTATCTCCCTCCTAATCATAATTGCACTCAGCTTATATACCTTGATATCAGGAACGCTTGTCGGCACGAAGACCACGAGGCGCATTCGGGCATTCGATCGAAAGCGCTGGGGGGAGAAAAAATGGAAACTCCTTAAAATAACCGAAATTGTGCTATTAACTGGTTTGGGTGTCGGCTTGGCTGCTTTAGTCTTTAACACGAATTTCGACTCTCCAAATCAGACTTTTATTGGCTCTGCCTTCCCGTTTATCGGCGGTTGGGTCGGTTATAACTTAGGCGAAATTAGCAGAATTAAAAAATTGAAAGAGCAGGCGGCCAATGGCTAGCCTCTCTATTTTTCTTTTGGATATTACTGCTGATCGATCAGCCGAACTAAATAGCAAAAACCCCTCGGTTCCTAGAACGAGGGGTTTTTGAATCGTTATTATTTCGTCAATCGCTTTTCTCTGCCTAGCAACTTCCGACCATTTTTGCTCCTTGATTTCATAAAGTGAAAGGACATAGTTAAGCTCCAGCATCCTCTTTGAGAAAACCTACAACAGCGACTACAAGACCGGACAGCAAGATGATGTATTCCATTCCGCCGATGCTAGTAGCCGTATCTACTACAAGTATTCCCCCCAGAATCATAAATGAGATACCTAGTAACATTAATTTTATCGATTTCAACAAACCGCTCCTTAATTGAATAGATTATTTGAACTCGTATACTAACATTCTAAAACAAACACTCAACTATTCGAACAGTTGAATTAAATTCAAAAACCTTTAATTGCCGGAACGAAGGTTTTTTCCTGATTCCGTCGCTGTATATCCGGCAACCTCTCCTCACCTCCAGCGTCTATTTTGAAAACCCCACTTCCGGGAGGCGCTGTGTGATGAAAACGTTTTGGCTATTCGGCTACCGGCAAGCGCTGTGCTGCATTTTTCCGGTTATCATTTTTGCGGCACTCGCTGTATCGAAATACATTGAGATTCCTTTTCTGCCCCGTTATGA
>NZ_CAXQGS010000084.1:0-39864 GCF_964223445.1 Cytobacillus sp. | reverse complement strand
TTGCTCCCCAGTGGTGCATACCGCGGACAATTTGTCCAAATGCAACATGGTTCTGTAGATAATACACGGATTCCCATGCATTTTTAATATCCGGTATGTTCCTGACAATGTATTATGTTCCGGATATTAAAAATGCATGGGAATCCGTGTATTATCTACAGAACCATGTTGCATTTGGACAAATTGTCCGCGGTATGCACCACTGGGGAGCAAGTTTGGTAATCGTAATGATGTTCCTACATACGTTACGTGTTTTCTTCCAGGGAGCTTATAAGAAGCCCCGTGAATTAAACTGGGTTGTCGGAGTGCTTATTTTCTTCATTATGCTTGCACTTGGACTTACAGGTTACTTATTGCCTTGGGATATGAAAGCCCTTTTCGCTACAAAAGTAACAATCCAGATTGTAGAATCAACTCCGCTGATTGGAGAATATCTGAAAATACTTATTGCCGGACATTCTGATATTGTCGGCGCTCAGACTATCACCCGATTCTTTGCCATCCATGTATTCTTCTTACCGGCTGCACTATTCGGGTTAATGGCTGCCCACTTTATTATGATCCGTAAACAGGGTATTTCAGGACCGTTGTAAGAAATAATTTTTTGATCATTGCAAAAGGAGGGGAAATCGCCCAATGCATCGTGGTAAAGGTATGAAATTCGTAGGTGACTCTCGTGTTCCTGCAGAACGCAAACCGAATATCCCGAAAGACTATTCGGAATATCCAGGAAAAACAGAAGCATTCTGGCCAAACTTCCTATTAAAGGAATGGATGGTAGGGGCTGTATTCCTTATCGGTTTCCTATGCTTGACAATTGCGCATGAGCCGCCATTAGAAAAAATTGCTGATCCTAGTGATACAGCTTATATCCCGCTGCCAGACTGGTACTTCCTGTTCTTGTACCAGCTTCTGAAATACAGCTATGCTTCTGGACCATATAATGCAATCGGTGCTTTCATTATTCCGGGTCTTGCATTCGGAGCTTTGCTGCTTGCACCATTCATAGACCGCGGACCTGAACGCCGTCCGTCCAAGCGTCCTCTAGCAACTGGTTTCATGCTATTGGCTCTTGCCGGCATCACTTTCCTGACTTGGGAGTCTGTTGCACATCATGACTGGGAAGCTGCAGCACAGCAAGGTAAGATTGTGGCTGAAGTAGAGTTTGATAAAGAGGACGAAGGCTACAAGATTTTTGAAGCGAACGGCTGTATTTCCTGCCACGGAGGAGATCTTCAGGGTGGAGCAGGTTCACCTGCACTTGTTGACACTGGGTTAACACCTGAAGAAGTTGCTGACATTGCTAAAAACGGTAAAGGCGCCATGCCTCCAGGAATGTTCAAAGGAACTGATGAAGAACTTCAAAAGCTTGCTGAGTTTATTTCTGGCCTTGAAAGCAAATAATTGGTAAAGAAGCTGGCATTGCCAGCTTCTTTTTTTATGCACATAAATGGTTCGTTTTTTTACATGCACTTGGTGTGGTAAAATAATGAAATAATCGTGTACATAGAGAAGGAGAACAAACTATGAAATGGATCTATCCTTTATTAGGCAGCAGAGCTATGCTGATACTGCTTCTGATCATTAACACGGCAGGCACAATTTATGGGTATATCTGGTATAAGTGGCAGCTTGTCGAGACACCGCCAATTTTCCTGCCCTTTGTACCGGACAGTCCTACAGCGAGCCTGTTTTTTATGTTTGTGCTAATCGCCTTTCTATTGGGCAAAAATTGGCCAATGTTTGAAGCATTAGCTATTGTGACCCTTATTAAATACGGAATATGGGCTGTAGTAATGAATTTGCTGGTTTTTCAGGTGACAGGTGAATTGGATCCAGTTGCCCTCATGCTGATCTTCTCGCATGGTGCAATGGCAGTCCAGGGGGTTCTATATGCACCTTTCTACCGTTTTAAAGTATGGCATCTTGTTTTAACGGGAATCTGGACTTTTCATAATGATGTAATTGATTACGTCTTTTTCATGCTGCCGCGCTATCCTATTTTAGATCTGTACACACCGCAAATCGGCTATTTTACATTTTGGCTAAGTATTTTTTCATTAGGGACCGCTTATTACTTCGCCTTAAGAAAGAAGCGGTTCAGTCTGGATATAGTAAAGTAATGCTCCGCCAAAACATTGAGCGTTTTGGTCCTCGTATCTGAAAGAAATAACCTTGCTAAGGTAAATAATTTCTGGTCTAACCTTGTCCCTCTTTTCATATTTATCTAATAGTAATTTGAGGGGGGACAAGTTTAATGAGGCGAAAAGTAATCGCATTCTTATTCATTCTTATGTTATTGCCTGGAATGGTGTCAGCAGATAAGACAACACAAATAGATAAATTAGACCAATTATCTAATGAAGCCTTACAGATGGTTAAGCTCCATAGGTATGAGGATGCCAAGAAGCTTTTGGAGTATTTTTCCGAGCAATTTGTTGCTGTGAATGGCAAGGAAAGGCCATTTACAATGGACGAACTGCGGATTATTACCGTCTCCCATGATGATGCTGTACAAGCTGCTGTCAATACATCAATGAGCCATGAAGAAAGGCTGAATCATGCAACAAAATTCCGCCTTGTAATGGATGCAATCTCCTCAAAATATCAGCCTTTATGGACCGAAATGGAGAAGCCGATTATGACGGTATTTGTTGAAGTTAAGGAAGCCGCATACAGTGGAAATAACGAAAACTTTCATTCACATTTGAATTCCTTTTTGTCTTTATATGAGGTTATTTATCCAAGTTTAAAAATTGATGTTGATGCAGAAAAGGTACAAAAACTGAACGCACGCATTAATTTTATCGATCATTACCGGCCGCAGGTGCTTTCTCAGCAGGCAAGCCAGCAGGAACTTGCTGCATTGGAAAATGATCTGCAGACAATCTTTGATGAAATGACAGAAGATGAAACAGATCCATCCCTTTGGTGGGTGATCATTTCAACAGGGAGCATAATCATTATTACATTATCTTACGTAGGCTGGAGAAAATATAAGGGAGACAGGGCAAGACAAAAAAATCGATCTTAAATACAAAAGGCTGTTTTCGCAAGGTTTGTTGCTTTTTGTATATGATTTGCTGAGTTGTAGCGGAAGGTGCGAGACTTCTGCGGGAGTAGCGGGACAGGTGAGACCCCGCAGGCGCGCAGCGTCGAGGAGGCTCACCGCCCGCCCCGCGGAAAGCGAGCAACCTGGAACGGAAATCAACGGACAATATTATTGGCGATAAACAACAATATATACGAAAAGAGCCTTACAAAAAATGAGAGTCTTTTCCCGTTTTGTAATCAAGAGAAAAGGGAAAAGATAGGCAGAGCGATTTGTATGCTGGATATCTTCAGGTCAGCGGTTAAAATTCAACAAGATCAGCTTGATGGGAGGTACTAAAATGGGAGGATATCTCATTTATTTTGCAATAATTATTCTTGTTCCGCTCTGGGCGCAAATGAAAGTAAAGGGAGCTTACAGCAAATATTCAAAAGTTCCTTCATCCACGCAAATGAGAGGTGCTGAAGTAGCCAGAAGAATTCTGGATGAAAATGGCTTATATAACGTTGGCGTGGAGGAAACCAGGGGGCATTTAACAGATCATTATGATCCGCGTTCTAAGAATGTCAGGCTATCAGCAACAAATTATCACGGCCATTCAGTAGCAGCAGCTGCTATTGCGGCCCATGAGGTTGGCCATGCAATTCAGGATAATCAGGATTACGCTTTTCTGCGTTTTCGCCATGCGCTGGTGCCTGTTGCGAATCTTGGTTCAAACTTCTCCTGGATTCTGATCATGATCGGTTTTTTTGCAGGGTTGAGCGGAATGGTGCTGCTGGGAATTATCTTTATGGCAGCTGCAGTGGTTTTCCAGCTCATCACTCTTCCAGTGGAGTTCAATGCATCTAATCGTGCGATGGATCAGGTAGTGTCACTCGGAATAATAAGAAACGATGAAGAGAGAGAAACTAAAAAAGTTTTGAATGCAGCTGCATTGACATATGTGGCGGCAGCTGCTGTTGCTGTGCTGGAATTGCTGCGTTTAATCCTTATTTACACAGGTATGACAAGGTCGGAGTAAGAAAAGCCGCTGGCGCCCGGAGCTAGTCTGTGTAAAAGCCGGGTAGCCGGCTTTTTGCTGAAAAAAGAGATGTCCATCATGACATCTCCTGGAACTACTCTTTAGCGTTCAACCGGCTTTTTATTTTCATCCAAAGTAAAGCCTTCCCCCAGTACATCATGGACAGCTGTAACCGATACAAAAGCATGCGGATCAACAGCTGTGATGACATTTTTCAAACGAACAATTTCATTACGGCCAACTACACAATAGAGCACTTCACGCTCTATCTTGGTGAAGGAGCCATGGCCTTTTAACACAGTGACACCCCGGTCCATTTCTTTCATGATTTTATCGGCAATGGCATCATTTTGTTCTGAAATAATCATCGCTCCCCTTGCTGCATAGGCCCCTTCTTGCATAAAATCAATTACTTTGGCACCGATAAAAACAGCCACAAGAGTATACATTGCTTCCCTGTAATCCAAATATGTAATTAATGAAAGTGCTATTACAAAAAAATCAAAAATGAACATCGTTTTTCCCATGCTGACCCCTGCGTACTTATGGGTAAGCCTCGCGATTATATCCACTCCGCCTGTTGTGCCCCCATACCTGAAAATGGTCCCAAGACCAATCCCGATGAAGACTCCGGCGAATAGAGAAGCAAGAGTTAAATCCTCTTTTAGAGGCATTTCGATCTGGTACCGCTGAAAAATCCATAAGAAAATGGACACACCGACCGTTCCTATGATCGTATAAACAAAAACATTCCTGCCAAGAAGTTTCCACCCTATAAAGAAAAGGGGTATATTCAGCAGCAAGTTTGTATAAGAAGGATCCCACTTGAACAGGAAATATAAGAGCAGCGTTATCCCGGTGAATCCGCCTTCAGCCAAATTATTCTGCATATTAAAATGAACAAGGCCCCACGAAAAAATGGCCGCTCCAAGCAAAATGAAAAAAATATTCTTAAACTTTAATCCAAAATGCATATTATCCCTCCACTGCCTGAATATCACAATACCAAAGCGTATCTAATTATATAAGATACAGAATATAAGAGCAATGACCTTTCAGGGACATGAAGGCCCACGGGAATCAATTAAGCTCGATGATAAAAAATATTTGTAAAATAGCCGATCTTTAGCTTAACATGAAAAGTGGTAATCTCCGTATATAGAAACACCTATTAAAAGCAGAGGTGAAATAAATGCAAACAGCAAAATCAATGAAGGATATGCAAACAGAAGTAGACTCATACATAAGCCAATTTAAAGAAGGCTATTTCAGTCCATTGGCCATGCTTGCAAGAATGACTGAAGAACTTGGGGAACTATCCAGGGAAGTGAACCATTACTATGGTGAAAAACCCAAAAAATCCACTGAAGAAGAAAAGGCGATCGAAGAAGAGCTTGGAGATATGCTTTTTGTTCTAATATGCTTTGCAAATTCCTTAAATATTGACTTGGAAGAAGCGCACGATCGTGTCATGAAAAAATTCAGCACACGGGATAAAGACAGATGGACAAGAATTGAAGAATAGAGGAGAGAAGACAATGGATAAAGTTAAAATTGTTATAGCGGGACCGCGGGGACGAATGGGAAGTGAAGCCGTCCACCTTGTTAATCGAATAGAAAACTATGAAATAGCTGCTGTGATCGATCATAAAAATGGCGGAGGCTTTCTTGGCGATTTTGAAGGATTCTCACAGTTTGGCCAAGTTCCGGTTTACACAGATCTTGCTCTATGCTTTCAGGACCTAAAACCGGATGTGCTTATCGATTTGACCACTCCTGAAGTAGGAATGTTCCACACAAAAACAGCCCTGGAGTATGGTGTAAGGCCTGTTGTTGGAACAACGGGCTTTTCGAAGGAAAATTTGAAAGAACTTGAAGAACTTTGCCAGGAAAAAGGAATCGGCTGCATTATTGCCCCAAACTTTGCACTTGGTGCTGTATTAATGATGAAATTCTCACAATTAGCAGGAAGATATTTTAACGATGTGGAAATTATAGAGCTGCACCATGATCAGAAATTGGATGCTCCATCTGGAACTGCAGTGAAAACAGCAGAAATGATTGCTGATGTAAGAGCGAAAAAAGAGCAGGGCCACTCACAGGAGAAGGAAACGATTCCTGGTGCAAGAGGCGCAAATTTTGATGGCATGCATATACACTCTGTACGTCTTCCTGGCCTGATTGCTCACCAGCAGGTTATGTTCGGGTCGGAGGGACAAACATTGACCATCCGTCATGACTCCTATAACAGGGCTTCCTTTATGTCTGGAGTAAAGCTTGCTGTTGATACAGTTTTAAAAATTGATACTCTCGTCTATGGCCTCGAAAATATTATTGATTAGAAAGGAGTGCCAACATGAATATTGCCTTAATTGCCCATGATAAGAAAAAGGATGATATTGTAAGATTTGCGATCGCCTATAAATCAATTCTTGCTGAACATACCCTTTACGCTACTGGAACAACTGGTTCACGTATCATGAATGAAACTGGCCTTTCCATTCATCGTTTTCAGTCTGGACCACTTGGCGGGGACCAGGAAATTGGTGCTTTAATTGCCAACAATAAAATGGATGTTGTATTTTTCTTCAGAGATCCTCTGACTGTTCAGCCTCATGAGCCGGATGTTTCAGCTTTGGTGCGGCTATGTGATGTATATGCCGTCCCGCTGGCGACTAATATGGGTACTGCTGAAATAATTATTAAAGGCCTGGAACGCAATGATTTATCATGGAGGAATATTGTAAGTGAAAAAGGTGACATGAATGAACCTGGATAATCTTGATATTCTGGCATTTGGTGCGCATGCTGATGATGTTGAAATCGGCATGGGCGGAACAATTGCCAAATTTGCCTCTATCGGAAAAAAGATTGGAATATGCGACTTGACCCGGGCCGAGCTTTCCTCTAATGGGACGGTTGAAATCCGTAAAGAGGAATCACTGCAAGCAGCTGAAATTCTGGGGGTCAGCGTTCGGGAGACTCTTAACTTGCCTGACAGGGGTTTATATTTTAACCAGGAGTACATAAAAAAGATTGCGGAAATAATCCGTAAATACAAGCCTGCTCTTGTGTTTGCGCCTTATATGGAGGACAGGCATCCTGACCATGGACATTGTGCCCGGCTTGTAGAAGAAGCGGTCTTTTCGGCCGGAATCAAGAAGTATGAAACAGGCGGCAATTTTGCTCCTCATAAGGTGAAAAGCCTGCACTTTTACATGATAAATGGTTTCCATAAGCCTGACTTCCTAATCGATATCTCAGCTTTTATGGATAAAAAAACTGCAGGACTGGAGTCTTATCAAAGTCAGTTTGCAAAAAGCCCAAATTCATTTGATACACCACTTGTCAACGGTTATATTGAGACTGTTGCAGCAAGGGAAGGCCTATTTGGAAAACAGGCCGGAGTGGAATATGCGGAGGGTTTTAAAGTCAATAAACCCTTAATGGTAAATTTGGATATATTCGGTGGAGAATTATGAGAAAAAAATTAAAAATAGGTATCACCTGCTATCCCACGGTGGGAGGATCAGGTGTTGTTGCAACAGAACTGGGTAAAATGCTGGCCGAAAAGGGCCATGAAATACATTTTATTTCATCAAGCCTCCCTTTTAGACTGAAAAGGATGTACCCAAATATTTTTTATCACCAGGTGGATGTAAATCAGTACTCCGTGTTCCAATATGCTCCATACGATATCGCGCTAGCAAGTAAAATGGCAGAAGTAATCAAACGCGAAGGACTTGACCTTCTTCATGTGCATTATGCAATCCCGCATGCAGTTTGTGCGATTCTGGCTAAGCAGATGAGCGGCACGGATATTAAAATTGTCACCACCCTTCATGGAACAGATATTACAGTTCTCGGGTATGATCCATCCCTGACAGATGCGATCCGTTTCGGAATCGAAAAGTCTGATGGCGTTACAGCGGTATCCAATGCGCTCATTTCGCAAACCTATGACCTGATAAAGCCTGATAAATCAATACGAGCAGTTTATAACTTTATAGATGAAAGAATTTACAAGAAAACCGACTCTTCTTATCTTAAAGAAGAATATGGCATAAAACCGGATGAGAAGGTTATCATCCATGTTTCCAATTTCCGCGGTGTAAAGCGGGTGCCTGATGTTGTTAAGGCTTTTGCAAAAATTACGGAAGAAGTTCCTTCCAAGCTGCTTTTAGTAGGAGACGGACCGGAAATGACCGTTATTTGCAGGCTGGTGAATGATCTGGACCTTAAAGATAAGGTCCTGTTTCTGGGAAAACAGGATAATCTGGAGGAGCTATACAGCATCAGTGATTTAATGCTCTTATTATCCGAAAAGGAAAGCTTTGGACTTGTTGCTCTCGAGGCAATGGCATGCGGAGTGCCCTGCATCGGCACTAATACTGGGGGAATTCCAGAAGTAATCAGCGACGGTGAGACAGGTTATATTTGTACTCTTGGAGATATAACTGATATCTCAAAAAAAGCAATTAAACTGCTTAATGATGAGACCCTGCTTGAAAGGTTTGCTTCCCAATCCATTTCACTCGCTAAAAGAAGGTTCAGTGCCAGTCAGATTGTCATTCAATATGAAGATTTTTATTATGAACTTTTGGAAAAAGGTGACCTTCCATGAATGAAGCTTTTTTAAAGGCAGTTCCTGTCCTCGAGAATATAGAAGAGGCAGGTTATGAGGCCTATTTTGTAGGAGGATCTGTCAGGGATTATATTCTTGGCAAGGAAATTGCTGACGTCGATATTGCCACTTCCGCTGCCCCTGAGGAAGTCAAAACCTTATTCCCAAGAACACTTGATGTGGGCATTGAGCATGGCACTGTGGTTGTTCTGCATAATGGCATACCCTATGAAATTACAACTTTCAGGTCAGAGGCTGAATATCTGGATTTTAGGCGGCCTTCAAAAGTTCAATTTATCAGATCTCTGGAAGAGGATTTGAAAAGAAGAGATTTTACAATGAACGCCATTGCCATGGATAAGGAAGGGCATCTCATTGATCCATTTAACGGCAGGGGAGCAATAGAAGAGAAGAGAATTTGCACCGTTGGACAGCCTGCTGAGAGATTTACTGAAGATGCACTTCGAATGATGAGAGCAGTCCGCTTTTTTAGTCAGCTTGCATTCGAAATTGAAAAAAAAACTTATGATGCTTTGGCATCTTTGGCTCATTTACTTGAAAACATTGCAGTCGAAAGAAAGCTGGCAGAATTCGAAAAACTATTAGCAGGAACCAGCCGGATGAAAGCTCTTATGGTCATTGGGGAAACAGGATTGTCTAAGTATCTGCCAAATATGTCTGGCTTCCAAAAGGAATTAATGCAGGCAGAAGATTATAATGCAGCTGAACTGACAGTGGAAGAAATGTGGGCCTTTCTAGCATGCATCTTTGATTTAGGTGAGCCGCAGGCTGAAGATTTTTTAAAAAGCTGGAAACTGCCTGTAAAGAAATTAAAAAAGATATTGGCAATTATTAAATGGATTCGGTATAGAGCCAATAATAAGTGGGATGCCTATTCCCTTTACCGGGCAGGATGCATTGCACTAAACGCCGAGCGGGTCCGCAACGTAATCTTACACGAGGACTCAAGCAGGGGAGCCAATACCCTGGTGAGTCAATATAATGCTCTGCCGATTAAAGTGAGAAGCGATCTTCAGCTTACTGGAGATAACCTGATGGATTGGTTTGGCAAACCTCCTGGTCCCTGGATCAAAGCAGAGCTTGAAAAAACGGAGAAAGCTGTCTTGCACGGCGAATTGATTAACAGCAATGAATCCATAAGGGAGTGGCTCATAAATTGCAATCAGAAATTAGGAAAAAATTGATTGATGCTTTTACAAAAAGCAAGGAGGAATATCTTTCAGGCCAGTATTTAGCCGACCTGATTGGCTGTTCAAGAACGGCTGTATGGAAGCATATTGAAGAGCTGAGGAAAGAAGGTTTTGAACTGGAAGCGGTCAGAAGAAAAGGATATCGGATTACGAAAACACCTGAAAAGGTTTCTCCAGATGAAATCAGGCTGGGTTTGCAGACTGAAGCACTAGGCCGTCAAATTCATCATGAAGAAAGTGTTGATTCAACTCAGAAGATTGCCCATCGTCTTGCTTTCGAAGGTGCACAGGAAGGTACAGTCGTCATTGCGGAAGAACAGCTGTCAGGCAGGGGAAGAATGGACAGGAGATGGCATTCCCCCAAATCAACAGGCGTCTGGATGAGTGTTATCCTGAGGCCGAACATTCCACCTCCCAAAGCACCGCAGCTTACGCTAATTACAGCAGTGGCTGTTGTACAGGCGATTGAAGAGCTGACAGATCTAACACCGCAAATTAAATGGCCAAATGATATTTTAATGAACGGGAAAAAAGTTACGGGAATCCTGACTGAACTGCAGGCGGATGCAGACCGCATTATTTCAATAATCATCGGCATCGGAATCAATGTAAACCAGGAGCTTCATGATTATCCAGATGAACTTAAAGACATTGCCACTTCTATTTCGATTGAAAAAGGCGAAAAGCTTTCAAGAGCGGAGCTGATTAGAGTATTGCTGGGCAAACTGGAAAACCTTTATAAACTGTATTTAGATAAAGGATTCTATCCGATTAAGCTTTTATGGGAGAGTTATGCTGTCAGCATTGGCAAGAACCTTACTGCAAGAACTATTACCGGCAGCATATATGGCAAGGCTCTTGGAATTACAGAAGATGGAGTCCTGATGATCGAAGACAGCAGCGGAAAGGTCCATCACGTCTATTCTGCGGATATAGAGCTGGAAGTCTAATTTGTAAACCCAAAATTTTTTATAGCCAATTCTTTCGCCTTTTTGATATACTTTTTATGGGCAGTATCCTAAAAGAACTGCACCTTTTTGCAAGACCATAAAATAAATAGATATCTGCCTAGATCCAAAAAAATGGACCGGGACAGAGGGATGAACTGATATATGAGCTATTGCAAAATCCTTCTGCCTTCAGAAGGGTTTTTTTAATGTTCTGTTTTTTTACTCATTTGGAAGTTTTATTGCCTCTTCCTGTATAAGGAGGACGAATGATGAAGCAAACAACTGATTTTCTAAAAATGAAGGAAAATGATGAGAAAATTGTCATGCTGACAGCTTATGATTTCCCAGCTGCTAAACAGGCTCAAATGGCCAATATAGACATGATTCTTGTGGGGGACTCGCTTGGGATGGTAGTGCTGGGATATGATTCAACGGTTCCTGTTACGATGGAAGACATGATTCATCATGGAAAAGCTGTCAAACGAGGAGCAAAAAATACATTCATTGTGATTGATATGCCATTTATGAGCTATCATTTGTCCGCAAGAGATACACTTATAAATGGAGCAAGGCTCATTCAGGAAACAGGGGCGCATGCTGTTAAGCTAGAAGGCGGTGATGAAGTCGCAGATCAAATCGGAGCGTTAACCAAAGCAGGCATTCCTGTTGTTGCCCATCTGGGCCTGACACCGCAATCCGTGGGGGTTTTGGGGGGATATAAAGTCCAGGGAAAAAACGCTGAAGCAGCAAGAAAGCTGATTGATGATGCCAGAGAATGTGAGAGGGCTGGAGCTTTCGCTCTTGTCCTTGAGTGTGTTCCAAAACAGCTGGCAAAGCAGATTACTGAAGAATTGACGATTCCTGTCATAGGGATCGGGGCCGGCAAGGATACAGATGGACAGGTCCTTGTTTACCATGATGTATTAGGATACGGTGTGGAGCGCGTTCCGAAGTTTGTGAAACAGTATGAAAATCTGAACCCGATAATCTGCGATAGCCTCGCGGCTTTTTCTGCAGAAGTGAAAAACGGATCATTTCCTGATGATTCCCATTCCTTCAATATGAAAGAGGAAGAGCTGATGAGCTTATATGGTGGAAAAGCATGAGAACGATTACTGACATAAGAGAAATGCAAAGTATTGCATTACAGCTTAAGAGGGAAGGAAAGACAATCGGCTTCGTCCCGACTATGGGTTATTTGCATGAAGGCCATCTTTCTTTATTAAGTAACGCCAGAAAAGAAAATGATGTGACAATTGTAAGCATCTTTGTCAATCCGCTGCAATTTGGACCTAAAGAAGATTTAGCGGCATATCCCAGGGATTTCGAACGGGACAGCAGCCTTGCAGAGAACGAGGGGAATGACTACATCTTCTTTCCTTCATCAGAGGAAATGTATCCTGTGATTCCGTCTGTAATGGCCAAGGTGCAGGACCGGACGGATGTCTTATGCGGAAAATCCAGGCCGGGACATTTCGACGGTGTTGCAACGGTCCTTATAAAGCTCTTTAACATTGTACAGCCTGATAAAGTATATTTTGGAATGAAGGATGCTCAGCAGGTAGCCGTTGTTGATGGACTTGTAAGAGATCTCAATATTCCGGTGGAAATTGTCCCTGTTCAGACGGTCAGGGAAGAAGATGGCCTGGCTAAGAGCTCAAGGAACGTATATCTACTTCCTGCAGAACGCGATCAGGCATCAGCTCTCCATCAAAGTCTTAAGATGGCTGAATCCGCTATAGCGGAAGGGGAACTTGATCCTCGAAGGATACTCGCCAGCATGAGGGAATTCATTGAAAAAAATACAAGCGGGGAATTGGATTATATTGAAATTCTATCCTACCCGGATCTTAGACAGCTTTCCCGCCTGGAAGGTAAAATCATCATTGCAATGGCCGTTAAATTCTCAAAGGCCCGTTTAATAGATAACGCTATAATATCAGTAAAATAAGAAAGCTAAGGGAGGAAGGCAGCATGTTTCGCACCATGATGAATGGCAAGATCCATCGTGCAACAGTAACAGAAGCCAATCTTAATTATGTTGGCAGCATCACTATCGATACGGACATTATTGAAGCAGTAGGAATGGCTCCCAATGAGAAGGTTCAAATTGTTAATAATAATAATGGGTCAAGATTTGAAACCTATATAATACCCGGTGAAAGAGGGAGCGGTGTAATTTGCGTGAATGGTGCAGCTGCACGCCTTGTTCAGGAAGGGGATATTGTCATTATCATTTCATATGCTCTCATTCCTGAGGAAAAGGTACCTTATCATGAACCAAAGGTAGCGATAATGGACAGCAGCAATCGGATCGCTGACATGATTCATGCAGAGCCGGAAAGTACAGTATTATAAATAGAGTTTTATAAAGTGCTGAACTCATATGGAGATTCAGCTCTTTTTTATAATAAGCAGTGAATAACGGCCCAGTTCAGGTGGAAGAAAAATAATAAGGGGAAAAGCTATTTGCCTTTTTCTTTTTCCGTTTTTATGATACCGTTTGAATGACTGAATATAGAGGTGTTAGCCATGGGTAATAAATATGTTGTAGTGGATTTGGAAACAACCGGGAACGCCCCGAAAAAAGGCGATAAAATGATACAATTCGCTGCTGTGGTGATTGAGAACGGAAAAATCACAGAGGAATACTCCTCCCTTGTAAACCCGGAGCAATCTATCCCCCCTTTCATAGAAGAGCTGACAGGATTGTCAGATGAAATGGTCGAGAATGCCCCGCTCTTTTCGGAAATTGCCCCTAAAGTCTTGACTTTGCTTGAGGGTGCCTATTTTGTGGCTCATAATGTTTTATTTGATTTATCTTTTTTACAGGAAGAATTGATTGAGGCGGGATATAACGGGTTTTACGGTCCTGTTCTTGATACTGTTGAGATGGCCCGTATTCTTTTTCCGACTGCAGATAGCTTCAAATTATCTGATCTTGCACTCCGGGAAGGCCTTAATCATGAACGTCCCCATCAGGCAGACAGTGATGCGATGGTGACCGCTGAGCTCCTGTTAATATTATTAAACAAGTTAAAAAACCTTCCCCAAAACACCATAGAACAGCTGCATAAGCTGTCTGGAGGTTTAAAGAGTGATCTTGATATATTATTGGACGAGCTTATTGCTGTTAATGAAAGTAAGATTGGGTATTTAGGTGATGAAATGGAAGTTCACAGAGGGATTGCTTTGAAAAAAGAGATGAAGGCACAGAAATCTCCAGGCTCTAAATTTCAGGGCTTTCCACTCAGTGATGAGGAAAAACAGGAAATGTTCATTAAAGCATTCCCTGCTTATGAAAAAAGGCAGGGCCAGTTTATCATGATGGATTCGGTTTATGAAGCGTTCAAACATAAACAGCATGCATTAATAGAGGCAGGCTCTGGTGTTGGGAAATCTTTAGCATATCTTGTTCCATCAGCAGTTTATGCAAAGGAAAGCGGAAGAACTGTTCTTATCAGTACCTATACGACACAGCTGCAGGAGCAGCTGCTGACGAAGGATGTTCCTCTGCTGCAAAAGATGCTGTCGTTCCCGCTTAAAGCTGTATTGCTAAAGGGCAGAGGCCACTATATCAGCCTTGCGAAGTTTGTTCAAACTTTAAGAGATGATGAAGATAATTATGATCCAACCCTCAGCAAAATGCAGATACTTGTCTGGCTTCTGGAGACTGACACAGGAGATATTGATGAATTGAACCTGTCAAGCGGCGGGATGATTTACTGGAGCAGGATAAAGAATGATGAAACAGCTTTTTTGCAGGATAAGTCGTGGATTTCCAGAGATTTTTATCTTAGGGCAAGAAAGGATGCTCAAAAGGCAGATATCATTATTACGAATCACTCACTGCTTTTAACGGATCTAACAGCAGAGAATATTATTTTGCCTGAATTCAGCCATGTGGTTATCGATGAGGGGCATCATTTTGTTAAGGCATCAGGGAAACATTTTGGCAGCAAGCTTGATTATCTATCAGTTCGGCTGATGCTTGGACAAATTGGATTATTTGAACAGAAACAGTTATATTATAAGCTTGAAAAGCTGGTGGAAGAAAAAGCAGAGACACCTGAGGGATTCATGCATTCTTTTGAAGTCAACCAAATAATTGGTGACATTATACATGAAATGGATGAGTTGTTTAGAGTTATAGCGATTTATGCGAAAAAATATACAAAAGCAAAAAAAAGCGTTAATCGAATTACAGTCCGATTTAATAAAATTGCTGCCAACAAGGAAACGAATGCTGTATTGGCGAGTTCCGAACGTTTTGGATTTATGCTTAAGGAATTAATCCAGGGCATAGACAACCGTGTAGGCGCAGTTTCAAATATTAAATCAGCTCTATCTCTTGAAGAGAAAGCATTAATGGAGGAAGTGGCTTCCATTCTGGATGATTTGAGGGGAATGTATGAGGACTTAAACCATATCTTTCACTTGCCGTCCCCGGAATTTGTTGTTTGGATTGAAATGGATACCCGCTCTGCACAAAATGCCACAACTGTTTACGCACAGCCTGTATCAGTTTCTGAACTTCTTCATGAACAATTCTTCAGCCAAAAGGAAAGTGCGGTCATTACATCTGCCACTTTATCTGTGAAAAATTCTTTCAGTTTTATTCTCAAGGAACTGGGGCTTGAGAAACAGCAATGCACGCTAAAGCAAATTCAATCTCCTTTTGATTATCAGAGTCAGGTTAAGCTCGTGGTTTCTGATGATTTGCCTGAGGTTAATGCAGTACCGCTCGAAGAGTATGTGGCATCTATTACGGAGCATATCATTTCAATTGCGGAAGCAGCGAAAGGAAGAATGCTGATTCTTTTCACTTCACATGAAATGTTAAGGAGAACCTATGAGCTTATTAAGGAATCAGGTTTCCTGGAGGACTTTGCTCTCATTGCCCAGGGTGTTACAAGCGGAAGCCGATCAAGGCTTACGAGGAATTTTCAGCGATTTGATAAAGCTATTCTTTTAGGGACAAGCAGCTTTTGGGAAGGTGTAGATATCCCGGGTGAGGATCTTTCCTGCCTTGTTATTGTCAGACTGCCTTTTTCACCGCCAGATGAACCAATGGCACAGGCGAAAAATGAACAAATTGCAATCGAAGGAAAAAACCCATTTTCCGAATACTCATTGCCCGAAGCAGTTATCCGCTTTAAGCAAGGTGTCGGGAGATTAATTAGAACAAGTTCGGATAGAGGAGTCATCGTGATATTTGACCGGAGAATTATCACCGCAAGATATGGAAAGGCATTTCTGGATTCCATTCCGCCTATTCCTGTCCAGAAAAGTAATATTGATGAAATTGTCGAATTAATTTATACTTGGCTGTAAAAAGTTCAGGGGATTTTCCCTTGAATCCTTCTTCGATGAACACGGCATATGTTTTTATCAGGATAAATTTAGATGATTAACGCATTATAAATTTGTTGGGTTTTTTATTATTAATCCTCAGTCTGCTTTTGTTCATATGTAGGAGGAATGGAAAGATGAACGTGCTGTTCGCCTTTATGCTACTGTTCACGAATTGGTATTACATACCTAAGGACTCACCAGCAGTTCCTGTTAAAGTAGAAAGCATTGACCTAAAATTAAAAAGTGATGAGCTGGCTTTTACGTTTTTTTCTTTATCTGATGGCGAGGCTTCCTTGATTCATCATGGAAATGACGAAAAAGTCCTTATTAACACCGGCGGACAAGGAACAGGGGAAGAATTAAAAAAGCTTCTTGAATTATATGGCGTTAATCGGATCTCAGCAATCATCCTGACAGATGAGGAATTATATAACATAGTCAGCCTTAAATGGCTGATAGAAGATTTCGGGGTTAAAGAAATTATAGCGAATGATTCTGCAGTTTCGGAATTGAAGGGTGAGATCGGAAGCAGTGATCTTAAACTGCATGCCTGGAATCAGAATTTTAAGCAGCAGCTTTTTCCGGGATTGCTTGCAGAAGTCCTGTATGCAGGTAAAGAAACAGGGGAAGGAATGGATATTTCCTTCACATTTGCAAGGCATCGGGTATTATTTATGAACTCGACAAGTCCAAAATCTAAAGATTTTCTCATGGAAAAAGAGCTATCCAATGTTAATATTGTAAAGCTTCCTGCATTTGGAAGGAATGATTCCATTTCAGAAGAGATGATCAAACATTTGGATCCTCAAATCGCCATTCTTTTTTATAGACCATCCATAAAACATGATTCGAATCTGTTCGGACTGTTAAATGATGCCTGGGTTGATGTATATTATACAAGAAAGCACGGAACCGTCACCATCAAATTTACAGACATTAACTATGAATTATTCACGATTTTCCAGGGCGAGGAATTCAACTAAATAAAATTAAACCTTCACGAAAATTCCTTCCGGAAGATATTTTGTGGAGGTAATTAAATTTTTTAATAATTATTATCGGCAGAATCATCATCTTCCTGAAAAGGGTAAACGAAAAAGCTGCGCTTTTAGCGCAGCATGACGTGGTGGACCAGAAGAAAATTTGTAGTTGTTTTAATACCAGTTAATCAAATCTGCTGTTATACTGTTACTTAGATTTATTTCTTTGTAAAATTAGTTTACCCTTAACGGTTGAGTATATAAGTTACAAATATTGTAGAGGCTGAGGAGGAATTCCATAATGGAAAGCAAAATAGAGGTTTTATCTACCGTGAAGATCCAGCAAAGCCCGGATCTGTATAAAATTGTTGATGCATTGAACAGAACTTTAAAAGAAAAAGACTTGATGTTCGGTTTAGCGCTTGATCAGGAAGACCAAAATAAAGCGATCTTTACGATTTATCGTACATAAAAGAGTGATTGAGACATGAAAAAAGCAATATGGGGTATCATTATTCTGCTTGTCATATTCATTGGAGCAGGCTCTTTAATTTATTTCAACAGCATGAATCCGGTTAGAGCGGCAGAATCAAAGGCTGTAGAGCTTGCGGAAAAAGAAACAGATCTTGCTGAAACTGAAGATTTCAATTTATATCATGGTACTGAGACTTACTATGTCATCGAGGGCAAAGATCATGATGGGACGAGCATATATGTGTGGGTTCCAGAAAAAAAGGGGAAAATCGTTACGCTAAAGCAATCTGATGGAATTTCCAGAAATGAAGCCATTAACAGACTTAAGCAGGAGAAAAAAGCTGCTGAAATCATGTCTGTGCGGCTGGGAATGGAGAAAAATATTCCATTATGGGAAATTCATTACCGTTCCGGCAGTGATTTAATAAATTATTATTATATAGATTTTAAAACAGGAGAATGGTTAAAAAAAATTGAAAATCTATAGCCTGAGGCAATACACCGCCTTAGTGCAGGAGAAAATCGGGAGGAAGCAAGCAATGGAGATTCAACTGGCACAAAGAGTAAAAGCATTGACACCATCAACAACTCTGGCAATCACAGCTAAAGCAAAAGAGCTTAAAGCACAGGGACATGATGTTATTGGATTGGGAGCAGGCGAGCCGGATTTTAATACGCCACAGCATATTATCGATGCTGCCGTGAAATCCATGAATGAGGGACATACAAAATATACGCCCTCAGCAGGTCTTCCAGCATTAAAGAAAGAAATCGCAAACAAGTTCAAAAAAGACCAGGGACTTGATTATGACGCTTCAGAAATCATCGTTACCAATGGTGCAAAGCATGGCTTATATACATTGTTCCAAGTTTTGCTGAATGAAGGGGAAGAAGTCATTATCCCGACGCCATATTGGGTCAGCTATCCTGAACAGGTTAAACTAGCTGGGGGAATTCCTGTTTATGCAGAGGGAAGAGAGGAAAATGATTTTAAGATCACCCCGGAACAGCTGGCTAAAAGTATAACTGGTAAAACTAAGGCAGTTATCATTAACTCACCAAGCAACCCGACGGGCATGCTTTATTCGGCTGAAGAATTGAAGGAGCTTGGTGAGGTTTGTTTAAAGCATAATATCCTTATCATTTCTGATGAGATATATGAAAAACTGGTATATGGCGGCCATCAGCATACATCGATTGCCGAACTTTCACCTGAGCTTAAAGAACAAACCATTATCATTAATGGGGTATCCAAGTCTCATTCCATGACAGGCTGGAGAATTGGGTATGCCGCAGGTAATAGGAATATTATCAAGGCTATGACCAACCTTGCCAGCCACAGCACATCCAACCCGACAACAACAGCACAATATGGTTCAATCGCTGCATATGCCGGACCACAGGATACACTGGAAGAAATGAGAGAAGCATTCGAACATCGATTAAATGTTATCTATGATAAATTAATCAACATTCCAGGCTTTACATGTGTAAAACCGCAAGGAGCATTTTACCTGTTTCCCAATGTGAAAAAGGCAGCAGTATTGACGGGATTTGCAAGTGTCGATGAATTTGTGAAGGCGCTTCTCGAGGAAGCGATGGTTGCAGTGATTCCAGGCTCTGGTTTTGGCTCTCCGGATAATATCCGTTTATCATATGCAACTTCTCTTCAATTATTAGAGAAAGCAGTGGAACGGATGCACGGATTTGTTGAAAAGAACATGAAGTAATGTGAAACAGGAGCGGCCGGATCATATCCGGCCTCCTTCTGTGTTTTCTATCTATTTAGAGCGTATAAAAATTTACTGTTATTGCTTGTCAATGTGCTTGAAGGTATAATATATAGCGATACATAAGAAGTGATTGTTTAGATTTTTTTGGAGGGAACATAAATTGATAAAAACAACAATTTCTCAAGTTCATAAATATGTTGATCAGGAAGTTACGATTGGAGCCTGGATTGCCAATAAACGCTCAAGCGGAAAGATTGCATTTTTGCAGCTGCGTGATGGGACTGGTTTTATACAAGGTGTTGTAGTAAAAGCGGAAGTGCCGGAAGAGATTTTTCAGGGTGCAAAATCAGTTACTCAGGAATCTTCCGTTTATGTTACTGGCAAGATTCAAAAGGATGAGCGTTCACCTTTCGGATTTGAAATGCTGGTTACAGGCCTGGAAGTTATTCATCAGGCGGTAGATTATCCGATTACCCCTAAAGAACATGGAACTGAATTCCTGATGGACAATCGTCACCTATGGCTGCGCTCCCGCCGGCAGCATGCAGTCATGAAAATCAGAAATGAAATTATCCGGGCAACATATGAGTTTTTCAATGAGCAAGGTTTTTCCAAGGTTGACCCGCCAATTCTGACGGGAAGCGCCCCAGAAGGCACTTCAGAACTTTTTGCCACAAAGTATTTTGATGAAGATGCTTATTTATCACAAAGCGGCCAGCTTTATATGGAAGCAGCTGCTATGGCTCTCGGAAAGGTATTTTCATTTGGACCGACCTTCCGAGCTGAAAAATCCAAAACTCGCCGTCATTTAATTGAATTTTGGATGATTGAACCTGAAATGGCTTTCTGTGAGTTTGATGATAACTTAAAAGTACAGGAAGAATATGTAGCTCATATTGTACAATCTGTTCTAAAGAACTGTTCTATTGAGCTGAAAACATTAGGCCGTGATACGGAGAAGCTTGAAAAAATTACGGCACCATTCCCGCGCATCACATATGATGAAGCAATTAAGTTTCTTCAGGAAAAAGGCTTTGATGATATCCAGTGGGGAGACGACTTTGGTGCACCGCATGAGACAGCAATTGCAGAAAGCTATGATAAGCCAGTCTTTATCACACACTATCCAACTTCACTGAAACCGTTCTATATGCAGCCTGATCCATCAAGAGAAGATGTTGTATTATGTGCCGACTTGATTGCACCTGAAGGTTATGGAGAAATCATCGGCGGCTCTGAGCGTATTCACGACTACGACCTTCTCAAGCAGCGCCTTGATGAACATAAATTAGATATGGATGCTTACAAATGGTACTTGGAGCTTCGCCAATATGGTTCAGTGCCGCATTCCGGATTTGGTCTTGGTCTTGAAAGAACAGTTGCCTGGATCAGCGGCGTTGAGCATGTACGTGAAACAATTCCGTTTCCTCGTTTATTAAACCGTCTATATCCATAATTAAAAATTAATTGAGATAAAGCAAAAATCCGCCTTCCGCGGATTTTTTGCTTCTTCCGATTCCCGCTAGATCTTTTAGAAGAAACAGTCAAGCTGAATCTTCATGGAAAAGTTACCGGTTTTTCATCTCACTTTGGCCGCTATGTTCATGATATACTGATAAGGAGGTGTCCCGAATGTCTAAAAGTAGTTTATTAAAATGGCTTCAGGAAGGAAATATTTCAATACCTGGAGTCCTGCTGTCACAATATAAAGAAATGAATTTGAATGAGCATGAACTCGTCTTAATTCTTCATGTAATTTCCTATATTGAACACGGGAATGAATTTCCCACCCCTGTAGAATTATCTTCCCGCATGACCATTTCTGTGGCTGAATGTACGGATCTGCTAAGAAAACTAATCCAAAAAGGCTTTATTGACATTAAAGATAGCTACTCTGCTGATGGCATCAGATATGAAAGATACCATCTTGATCCGCTTTGGGAGAAACTTATTGACCAGTTTCTGCTCACCGGCAAAAAAGAGGAAGCAGTTAAGAGTCAGCAAGAGGAAACAGATCTTTATACTTGCTTTGAAAGGGAATTCGGCAGGCCGCTTTCACCTTTTGAATGTGAAACACTTGCGCTTTGGATGGATGATGATCACCATGATCCTCATATAATAAAAGCAGCACTAAGAGAATCTGTCCTATCCGGCAAACTGAATTTCAGATATATAGACCGGATTCTTTTTGAATGGAAAAAGAACGGCATAAAAACGATTGAACAGGCAAAAAGCTATGGCAAAAAATTCAGGCAGAACCAGGCACAGCAAAGGACGAAGAGGGAAGACACTTCATCACAGACAACGAAATCCGTTCCCTTTTATAATTGGCTTGAACAGTAAGCAGGCTTAAGCAGCATCCAAAATTTTGAAGATAGTAAGTTGGTGATTTCTTTGTTAAATAAAACACAAATTAGATACTGCCTTGATGCAATGGGGGAAATGTTCCCGGAAGCACACTGTGAATTAAATCATTCCAATCCATTTGAACTGGTCATAGCTGTAGCACTATCGGCACAATGTACTGATGCTTTGGTAAACAAAGTGACAAAAAACCTGTTTCAAAAGTATAAAACACCCCAGGATTACCTTAATGTTACCCTTGAGGAACTGCAGGAGGATATCCGCTCTATTGGTCTTTATCGCAACAAAGCTAAGAATATCCAAAAGCTATGCAGATTGCTTCTGGATGAATATGAGGGTGTAGTGCCGCGCGACAGGGATGAGCTTACAAAACTTCCTGGAGTAGGCCGCAAAACTGCTAATGTCGTTGTCTCAGTGGCTTATGGAGTGCCTGCCATTGCAGTGGATACTCATGTTGAACGAGTAAGCAAAAGGCTTGGCTTCTGCCGCTGGAAGGACTCTGTACTTGAAGTTGAAAAGACATTAATGAAGAAAGTGCCGATGGATGAATGGTCAATAACTCATCATCGTATGATCTTTTTTGGAAGATACCACTGTAAGGCACAGAATCCTCAATGTGAGATTTGCCCTCTGCTGGATTTGTGCCGGGAAGGCAAAAAACGAATGAAGGTAAAGCAAGCAAAATGACCGGGGAGATAGCCATTCCTGTTACAGAACAATTATGCCATCCCTTGTTTTACAAAAAGAATGATTCATTGGCTGTAAAAGAAGGATCCCTTTCAGCTTATCAGCCTCTCCTGCCATTTTTATATGATGCGGCTTTTTATGCGGGCATACCTGCTGTAAGGCCTTGGGAAACCAGCGATAAATATATTCCGGTCTTAATGAATGAGTGGGCAGGGCAGAGACAAGTTTTGAAAATGCACTTCTCAAACCGGGACCAGAAGGCAGCCTTAGGTCCGATGAAAGTATCTTTGGGAGTATTTTTACAGCTATTGTATTGGGCAAACAGCAAGCCGGTAAACCTTCAGTCAGATCCTGGAGAATTGCCAATAAAGCCAATGAACCTTAAAGAACGGCTTAATTTCATTTTTGCACGACCGGCTTTTTATCATTCTTATATACAGCTGTCTGAACTAATGGCTGAAATGGAAAAGCAATATATGAAGATGCTTGCATTGGAAAAAATAAAGAGAAAGCGCCTGTAAATGATAGGCGCTTTTTTCTATGGCTAGAGAAAAAGGTCATCAGTTTTAATAGGCCGCACGAACTGCACGTGCTGTGCATAAATTCCATTAAGCCGCGCGCAAAAGGAACGAAAGCGCGCACAAACTGTAGAAATGCACGCACAAAAGATTGAGATCCGCGCAAGACCCAGAGTTTCGCGCGTAACTAAAAAAAGCCGCGCTCAAAAGGAAGGAAAGCGCGCGCAAACTGGTGAAATGCGCGCACAAAAGGTCGAGGTCCGCGCGAACCCCAGAGTTTCGCGTATAAAAGGAGGTAGTGTGCCACAAACCCCCATAACCCGCGTAAAAGTGTACCAGTACAGCTCATTTCCAAAAAAACTCAGCAGTACATAGACAAAAAAGAGCTGACTCATCACTGAGTCAGCTCTTTACTTCTATTTAGTTATGTGCCAGATCCATTTCCAGAACCGCTCGAGCCTGAGGTTCCGCTGCCAGTGCCGTTTCCGCCGCTGCCAGTATCTCCTCCAGTACCCGTTCCGTTCTCTTCTCCGGTACCGGTATCACCTTCTCCGGAACCATCACCATCACCGTTTCCGGCTCCTTCACCATCTCCGGATCCATCTCCGGAACCATCTCCGGAACCATCACCATTACCATTTCCAGAGCCGTCTCCATTTTGGTTTCCGCCCTGGCCGTCTTCACCATTTTGACCTTCTTGACCATCCTGTTCTTCTTCGCCAGTTCCATCCTGTCCTTCACCTTCAGTTTCATCTTCTTCGATGACGCTTGGATCAGGGATTTCTACTTTTACAGTAGCTGGGTCACTTTGCTGATCACCGTTAAATGCTGTTACTTTAAAGGTATATACAGCTCCTGGCTGGGGATTGGCAATTTTTAAGCCTTTTTCTGAAGTAACGCTAAGCTGCTGATCTCCGCCTTCATTTACGGATACCGTCACTTCAAATTGAGTGCCTTCTGCATCTTCTGGATATTCCCATGATAATGTAATTTCATTTATCTCCTGGTCAAAGTTCGCTGAAAGGCCAGAAGGGGAGTCCAGTTTATCAAACTTCTCAGACACTTGTGTCGGAGCATTGCCTTTTACAGCATACTCATAAATGATTTGGTCCTTAGGCGTGAATTGGCTTGCAAGTTTGGCAGGGTTGCTGCCTTTTTCAATCGCTACTTTCTCAACTGAATTTGGGACCTTGAAGTCTTCTGTTTCTTTTCCTTCTGATACATGTGCCATTAAGCTGCTGAACAGTTTTTGAGCAATTTTTTGCTCATCGCCTGCCGGGATATAATTTTTTCTATCCTGGTAGCCGGTCCAGACAGCCGCTGTATAGTTAGTTGTATATCCTGCAAACCAGGCATCAGGCACAGCACCTCCAGGAATTCCAAACTCCTGTTCCTGTTCATCGGTGTAGTTTGTAGTCCCCGTTTTTCCTGCTACAGGCAATCCTGGAACATCTGCCAGACGGCCGGTTCCATAAGAAGACTTAACTACGCTTTTCAGCATATCACTGATCATAAATGCTGTATAATCTTTCATTACTACTTCAGATTCAGGTTTCAAATCAAGCTTTGTGCCGTCACGCATTTCAATTTGCTTGATGGCATGAGGCTCAGTGTAAAACCCATTGTTTCCAAATGCACTGTATGCGCCGGCTACCTGCAGAGAGGAAACCTCATAAGCGCCGATAGAATAGGACTCATACATCTCTTCCATTGGAATGCCTAATTTATTAGTAAATTCCAATGCTTTATCAGTCCCTACTTCCTGAAGTGTTTTCAGGGCAGGGATATTACGGGAACGGGCAAGGGCTTCACGCATAGACATAGGGCCCATATGCTTTCCATCCCAGTTATTGATCTTTGTTCCTCCGGAGTATGTGTGGGGTTCATCAACTATAGTATGATAGGTTCCCCATTTTAAATATTCGATTGCAGGTCCATAATCGACAATCGGTTTAAAAGTTGAACCAGCATGTCTTTTTTGATCTACGGCAAAGTTAAATCCGCGTTTTACTTCCTGATTGCGTCCTCCGCCAATTGCTCTGATTTCACCGGTTTTTGTATCAAGCAGGGTGATTCCCGCCTGGAACTCGTCATCTGGATACGCTACCGCTGCATCAGTGTTTAAGATGTTTTCTACGTGCTTCTGTGCATCAGGATCCAAGGTCGTATAAATTTTTAGTCCATCAGAATAAGGGTTTAGATCCGGGTATTTATCTTCCACTTCATCCAAGACAACGTCGATAAAGGAATCATATTTTGATTCATTTGTTTCTCTTTTTTCTTCAGCCACAAGTGTAGATTCCACAGGAACTTTTTGGGCTGCTTCCATTTCTTCTTTTGTAATGAAACCATGCTGATTCATTAAAGAAAGGACAATATTTCTTCTTTTCTCTGCCTTGTCAGGATGATCAAAAGGATTATAATTGTTCGGGCTTTGCGGCATGCCGGCTAAAAGGGCTGCTTCATGCAGCTCCAGCTCAGCAAGTTCTTTACCGAAAAAGATTTTCGATGCCGTTAAAACTCCATGCCCTTCAGACATATAAATCTTGTTTACATACATTTCAAAGATTTCCTGTTTTGTATACTTGCGCTCAAGCTGGAAGGCGAGCCAGGCTTCCTGAGCTTTCCTGCTTAGCGTTTTTTCATTATTTAAGAAGGAGTTCTTTACCACCTGCTGGGTAATCGTACTCGCCCCTTCCGAACCAAATCCGCGAGTTACGTTGGCAATTACTGCACCGCCTAATCGTATTAAATCCATCCCATTATGTTTGTAAAAGCGGACATCCTCAGTTGCCAAAAAGGCGTCTTCCACTAGTTTGGGTATATCTTCATAAGCGACATAATCACGGTTTTCGGATCCTACATCTGTAATGAATTCGCCATCCATATCGTAAATCTGTGAAGAAATTGGATCCTTCAGCAATTTTTCATCAAGTTTTGGTGCGTCTTTCACCATAAAAGCAAAAGCGCCTGCTCCTAAAAGCATTCCAGCAATTCCGAGGGCAATTAAAATAAGAAAAATACGTTTAAAAGTGCCTGTGCCTTTTTTCCCGCCCTTCTTTTTAGGCTTGGATTGCTGTTTGCGGCGCTCCTCTCTTGATTGATATTTTTCAGTCATATCTATGTTCATCCTTTCTTAACAATGGAACTGTAAAAAAACTTATTTAAGGGTATAAAGATAATCTATTATCTTAATATAGTCAATTCTGGGCTGAAATCCAAGCGGAATGTGATGGCCATGCATTTCGATTTCACCCTTGGTAATTGATTTTCTTCCCCCATCCTTCATTCTCTCCCAGTATGAGAGCAAATGATGTGCTTCTAAAAGGAAAACTTCTTCGGTAGCAGAGAAGCGGAGAAGAACAAAACAAATCCCTTGCTGGGCTAGTACCTTCTCCATGTGCTTCACCTGGTGTTCATGAAAATTCTTTAAAGGGAAGGAGGTCGTGTTCTGAGTTTCTTTTGCTTCAAAATCAATATATCTCCCTTTATACACACCATTATAATCGGTTGTTGAAGCTTGTTTGAAATATGCTTCTTTAATAACGGCCGCACTTCTCTTTGGATAATCGACCTGGACGATTTGAACAGGAGTAGGCTTTTTATGAATAGTGGCTATTCCCTGTTCCAAATAGAATTCATTGGTTTCATTTATATCTTCCTCCAATGTCATTCCACGATTGCTGTAGGTCCATTTCTTCTCTGGTGTTAATTTTTTGGCGCTATTAGCAGGTGGGGTATATCTTCTGCCATTAGGATAATGGAAATTCATGCATTCACCTCGTTTTAAACTCCTCCCTATAATAACAAAAGTAAGCTTGATTTGGCTGAATAAAAAGTTCTAAATAACAAAGTATATAGGAAACTCCATTTGAGCATTATTTCCGGTTTTAATCGTGTTACAGAGTCATTTGGCATGTCTGCCTGCTGGCTAAAGATAGACCAATCAGTTTCTGAGGTGAAATGAGATGTTCCTTCCTGGGAAATTCTTGGACAGCCATGAGAAAAAGGAACAGGCAATTATGGATCATATTATGAAGATGACAGCAAAATATAACCTGGACAATATTTCAAGAACGGAAGCCTATTTCCGGTTTTATAAAAAGCATCCTGAGATTCGCTGGGCGTTTCTTGCTTCCATGGTGTCTCGAAATGCCGGCTGGAATATGTGTGATCTTGAAGGAAGCTGTTTTCCTAAATTGATAGGAAAGAAATTGAGGGATATGCTTTATATTACATATGAAAGGGCCAATTGGCTGATTTTTCAGGATGCATTTCCACAATTGCTCCTCTATCATTATTCGACGAAAATAAATAGACCAATGTTTCATTTATTAAAAATTTTTCATGTATCGGCATTTATGGAACAGGAGTGGCTTTCTTTCTGGAAAAATAGAAATAAAAAGAGGTTAATGATCTCACTGATTATCAATGAACAAAATGTTATCCAAGAACCAGTAATGGAACATGAAATTTATAAGAATAAAGTTTTTCATACATTGCTTTTTTCCTTTCAGGACTATCTTCATTTTAGTTCTGTAATCTTCCCTACGTGTAAAGGGGAATTATACGGGGCAAGTGTAAATGGTTTCCGATCGGTGTCCAAAAGAATTGATCTTGGAAAACGGCTGGCTGAAATCTTATTTGACACCAGCTATTATGGGGACGTGTATGAATTTGCTTCAGGCACAATTCATACTGGTTCAAGGCATGATTATGAGAAATACTTTAAGGGAAGACAACGGAGAACCACCCCTTTCTTACGCTGTACATACCCAATAATCACACATCACATTCATCAATTTAATGATTGGTCTGTAAAAAATCGCATTAAGAGTAAATGGTCATCAGAATCAGTTGTCCTAAAACACCCTGTCCATATTACAAAATGGTATTTGCATAAGCAGAAACAGCTTCATACTGCTGCGAAGCTGGGAAAATTAATTCGCTTGCTTTGTTAGCGGAACAGTGAAAAAAAGCAAGGAAGCCCTTGCTTTTATATGAATTTATAAAGTATAACAATGTAATAACTTTGATGAAAAAATATCTGCATCCAGCTCCAGCGCCTAGCCCCTCGGGTCATAAGCCAAATCACTCCAGAAATCAGGATTTCCTGCGTAATTCGTCTTATGCCTGTCGGGGGCTGATCAAGGCGCTTCCGCCTTTGTTCTTTTAAGTTGAAGGGCGGTCAGGGCCTTCAAGCTTCTTATTGCCATAGCCTGTTTTTGTTTCTTCCAGCTTTTTTGGCTGTGCTTTATTTTGTTTTTCTTTTTTTTCCATTACATTACACCTCCGTTAATTAGTTTGTTCAATGACGCTATTTTCATTCTTCCGGGGGCTGTCGAAACCATGTTGCTGAATTGCAAATTAGTACTTTCTTTGACGAATCACTTCTAGTTTTGTCATGCATGGAGGAAACCTACGAGCGAAATAGAATTATGTAGGCACACAGCAAAATTTTCACTGTATCCTTCGTCGTATTTTATTGCAGGAAGCAAGGAGAAATAGAAATCGGGAGGTTTTTTGTATGCAGGGAAAAATGGTAGAAAAAGATGAATTGCTGGCCATGCTTACAGAAATATATGATCAGCTGGAAGAGCTTGAAAATGTACTGGAGTCTAATTTGTCGGGACTTCGTCAGGATTGGTATTATGAACAGACAGAAAAACTGGAGGTTTGCGAAAGCAGGCTGGAAGCGATTGAAGTGGATATGACAGTAATCAAGTCTGAGGCAGACAATATAGAAGACGCAAAAAGGTCAGCAGGAATGAAGCTTGAACTTGGCTTCTAATTGGCATAGAATAGCAGTATCCTTCAGTAGCTAATGTTGACTAGCTACTTTTATTTTTGGAGATGAAGCTGAATGAATCGTGAAAAAGTACTGCTGCAAATGACAGAACAGCTGCTTGAATATGTGGAAATCTCAGACAGCAGGTTTAAAAAAGTTAAGGAATCAGGTGAAAAGGGTGATTTTTATAATGAAGTCAAACCTTTTGCTGATGATGTTAAATCCATAAATGATAGATGGAAAGATGAAGCCCTGAAGTGGATTGGCATTCATAACCCCCGAAATCTTTATCCTCAGCAGATTGAATCTGCTGCTGAACATATTGAAATGGTTTCCATTCAGGCATTTTTCCCTGAAACAAGCAAAACCAGGTTCATTAATTATGTTAATTCCGCCGTGTATGTCCTAAAGCAATTGATAAAATTAGCAGGTGAAGAAAAAAAGGGAACCTGAAATAGGATCCCTTTTTTTAAATTTCTTATGCATTTACTGAATCCTGGAGGGTGTTATCTTTGTAGCTTTCCGGAACGGCCGCTCCTTGAGCTTCAAGCTCACGAACGAGATTTCGATAATCTGTACTGGAAATTTCATTATGGATATAGGCCTTTTTAGCAAAATCCAATAATTCATTAACATTTTCAGGAGTATACTCCCGCAGCTGATGAAACTTCATTTTTAGTTCGTGAACATTCATGATATTGCCTCCTCTGAATATTGATTCGCGGAGAAATTCCTTCCCCGCAGCCCGGTAAATGAAAAAGGGGACAAGAAACTGTTTTGTTTTTTATATCCTATCATGAAAATTTATTTTTCATCGTTTTTAAAAAAATCAAACTTCCGACACCATTCTTCATAGTTAGACAAAAACGGAAACCGCTTCCATTATTAATCTTAATGATCCTTTCACATTCTGGGCAAATCTTTCATATATTATATTGGTGATAATTAGAAGGCTTTTGCCTGGAATTATTGCTAATATACTTATATTTTTTGAATGGGGAGGATGTTTGCCCATGTTTGGCCGAGTAATGAATAGAGCGAGCCATCTTCAGCCATACGGCCATTTAAATCAAAGTATATACATGGATCCATTTTATATGGGGGCGAATGGCCAATTTTATATGAGGCAGCAGCCAATGCAGAATTATTATAATTCTGCTGGACAGTATAGCCCTTATTATTTGCCTTATAATATGGAGTATCATCAGCCGCCTCAGATGGCAGGATTGCAGCAGCAAAATTATTCACCAAATCCCTATCCGCAGCATAACTATGACCAAGGATACTACGCAAAGACCGGTTCGAAAAATGCTGGTGTTTTTCAAAACCCATTAGAATCTGAAGATTATTACGGAACTCAGGCAAGCAAGTCCGCTGCGCAGCAGATGCCGTATATGAATCCGTATCCTAAACAATCATTCATTCCTAAACAGCCATCCGGAGTGCAAAGCATTATGAATTCCTTTAAAGCCCAAGATGGTTCACTTGATCTCAATAAAATGGTGGACACCGCAGGTCAGATGATGTCAGCTGTAACGCAAGTGTCATCAATGGTAAAAGGAATTGGCGGAATATTTAAAGCTTAACTGATCATGGCCGAAATGGCCTTTTTTTTTGTCTATTATTATAGTGGCATGGAATTATATATAAAAATCAGACTTGAAAAAAAATTAAATATATTTGAAAATAAAATAGCTGGTCTATTATTTGCAACTCCCAAAAAACAGGAATTATTAACCAGGAAAATGTAATTGTATGATTGACAAAATTTAGATAAAAGTGAAAAATAGAAAAATGGCTCATGGTCATTAAAGGGGGATTTGTATGGTTCGTGCGCTTCAGCAAATATTTATCATATTTATATTGATTTTGCTTCTTGCGGCAATGCCAAAAATTATTTCTGTTGATCCATTAAGCGGGAGTCTTGATTGGAGCTTTGAAAGTTTACCTCAGATTTATGGTGATTTTATTAAAGAAGTAAGCGGGGGCAGCCTGGGTACCTATCAGCTCGGCCGGCAAACTCGTCCTATAGCCGGGGATATTGCTGATAACTTTACTACAAGTCTGTTAATTGTATTGATAGCTGTGAATGCTTCCTTAGTTATAAGTCTTATTTTCGGAGTTTTTATCAGCCGTTTCAGGCTTACTAAGCTTTTTGGGGCTTTCTTGAATATCCTTGCGTCCATACCCGACTTTATAATCATTGTAATGTCTATGATTCTTGCCGTTAAAATTTATAAAATGACGGGGATCAGAGTGATTTCACTCAGGCCGGATGGAGGAGCCCTTAACATCTGGTTTCCAACAGTGCTCGCAAGCTTAGCTCCAACTCTATATCTATTTAAGCTTGTTTCGGTAAAATATTATCAAACAAGCGGGGAGGACTATATTAAGACTG
Source organism: Cytobacillus sp. (assembly GCF_964223445.1). Lineage (NCBI taxonomy): Bacteria > Bacillati > Bacillota > Bacilli > Caryophanales > Bacillaceae > Cytobacillus > Cytobacillus sp. Next base: position 8,709 of record NZ_CAXQGS010000084.1, on the reverse strand, counting down.
CAGTTGCTAAAGGAATGAGCTTGAATTACATAAATTTTCAGCATGTATTTAAAAATTTGGAGCCATTTATTAAATCTGAGCTAATCAAGGTGATTTCCCTGGCCATTGGCAATCTCTTCATTATTGAACATATTATGAATGTCTCCGGCATAACGAAATTTATTTTTCAGAGCAATGAGGTCCAGCCGATCGCAATTGGCTTGTTTGCCATGCTTTTAATTTCTCTAATTGTCTATATTTCTAACAGACTCATATTCTATCTGTTTAAACGGGGTTTTATCTATGAATAAGATGCTAAAAATAAATTACTCCTTGATTATCGGAATTCTTATGGTTGCAGTCCTGTTATTTTTCAGCATATTTGGGCCTATTCTTGCACCGCATTCATTGACTTCGGCATTGGAAACACAATATACAGACGGGAAGGTTTTGGCTCCGCCATTGGAGCCCTTTGAATCATCCTCCTATCCTCTGGGGACTGACAAATGGGGCTACGATCTTTTGTCCATGATTTTATATGGATTAAGATACACTGTCTTTATTGCAGCTGCTGTTACGATCATTAAAATGGCTTTCGGAACCATCATCGGTTTGTATGCTGGCAGCTTGAAAAGGACACCAGGCTGGCTGATTGCTTTTGAAAATGCATGGAGCTATGTTCCGCTGTTTCTGATCCTGTATTTTTTCCTGGCGCCAATAAGCTTCAACAGCAGCCTTAAGCAAAATGTATTAATAGTCTACTTTATAGTTATTGCGTCAATCATAAGCATTCCCAGCATAGTGTCATCTGTAAGGCTTAAAACCGCTGAATTATCTAAATCCGTTTATATTGAAGCGGCCAAAGCACTGGGAGCTGGAAAACACCGTTTGATTTGGAAGCATATATTCCCTCAGTTAAAGGAAACGTTCCTTGTTATGTTTATACTTGAAATTGTGTATGTGATTGCTCTTATGGGACAGCTGGCGCTTTTGAATATTTTTGTCGGCGGAACCATTATGAGATTTGACCCCATCATATACCTATCAGCTACAAAAGAGCTGTCAGGGCTTGTTGGGCAGGCAAGATTGAACATCTATGGAAACACTCATATATTAGTTGCGCCGCTTGCGGTCCTTTTATATACAACAGTATCCTTCAGTCTCCTGGCAAATGGATTGAAGAATCGATTTCAGTCAAATTACCAGCGTACACCATGGATTAGGACAGGGCATGAACCGTTAATTCAGCCTTCCAGAAAACAATATGGCCGAAAAAAGAAATTTTGGTCTTTTTCTGCCCCTAAAGCAGCCTTTTCTGCATTAGTCATTGCTTTTGCTGGTGCTGGAATCTATGTAACTGCAGCAAAAGACGCCAATATTGGCGTTAGAAGCGGAAGCCACGCGGATTACAACATTGATCTGAAAATGAATGGCGAAGGCTATTTCACTGCCGATGCTACTATCCAAATGAAAAACCAATCAAATAAAGAATGGAAAGAGCTTGTATTTTATTTTATTCCAAATGTTTTTACAGAGGGTCATACATTTGATTCTGTTGAAGGAACGTCTGAGGCAGATATCAGGAAGGTGACAGTGAATGGGCAAAAAGCGTCTTTTAAGTTAAAGGGTGATACGTTAACCATAAAGTTAAAACCTGAAATGAAAGATAAAAGCAGACATAATGTAAAGATTGAATATGCATTTACAGTCCCTGACAAAGGCAGCCGCTTTTCAAAAGTAGACACAAACTATTATCTTGCTCAATGGTACCCTATGGCTGCAGTATATCAAAAAGGCAAATGGAATAAAGAGCCTTATATGGAAGGGCTGGAAACATTTCATACAGGCTTCTCTGATTTCAACGTTTCCTATAAACTTCCAAAAGGGTATTCTCTGGCTTCTACAGCAGACAAAGATCCGGCAGAAGGGAAAAATGAAGGGAATATTAAAGCCAAAAATGTCAGAGACTTCTTCATTGCTGTCATGAAGGATATGGAAGTTTATGAAACGGAAGCGAAAGACGGTGTGAAGGTCAGATTATTTTCAAGAAGCAATCATGATAAAGATCATGAAGCTTCATTGACTCTGGCAAAAAATGCATTAACATTCTATCAGGATAATATAGGAGACTACCCGCATAAACAGCTTGACATCGTATTGGATGATGGACAATTTATGGAATATCCCGGTATTGTAACTATTAACCCATATATTGATGATAAGAGGTTTTATGATATTTCTATTGTCCATGAGATTGCTCATCAGTATTTTTATGGCGTAGTGGCCAATGACCCATACAATAATGCATGGATTGATGAAGGAATTACTGAATTTGCCACCTCTATGTACTTCTATGCAGGTCAAAATCAGGCTGAACGACAGGCATTTGGCATTTCCCATTATCGAATGGAGGCCATTGAAGAAGCTGGCTTTGGCAGGCAATATTCAAATGTGCCGGTTAATGAGGTAAAGCATACAGGCTATATCTACGGGCAGCCTGCTCTGGAGATTTTACAAATGATTCAGGAAAAGTATCCCTTAAAAGGGGAATCCCCTAAAGCAGTGGGGATGCAGTTCTTGTCCGATTATTATCAAAATTTCCGTTATAAAGAGGTCGATACGAAGGAGTTTATATCCTTCACAAAAGATTACTTCAGTGTTCCGACCGGGTATTTCAATAATTGGATTGATACATCTAAACTAAACAGCTAATTAGCACCTTTGATTCAGTTCATTCAAACAAAAACAAGCAGGCATTGATTCTGCTTGTTTTTGTTTAACCCGACCTTATTAGTGAATCAATTTTACATGGCTTGCAGGCAGGATCAGCTTTCATCGATCACGATTCTTTTTCCCTGCTGCTTTGGCACTGTGATTTGCAGAAGGCCATTTTGGTAAACTGCCTTTACTTTCTTTTCATTAACTGGCTGGGGAAGGGGAACGGTCCGGCTGGAACGCTGCATGCTTTGCTGTCTTCGGAAAACTTTATTTTTCTCATCCTCTTCTGTTATCATCTCAGTGGACTTGACAGAAATGGTTATATAATTGTCCAGGATGTCAATTTGTATTTGCTCTTTATTTATTCCTGGAAGTTCTGCACTAATGATATGTTCTTTTTCGGTTTCCGCAACATCGACATGGAAGGAAGAAGAAGTTGGGAAGGGATTCTTAAAGAAATCATCCATAGTCTGCAGAAATCCTCTAACGGGTTTTTCATGAAAAAGCTGATTCATCGATTTCATTAAGTCACCAAATGGCTCATTTCGGTCTTTTTTCTTTGGATCCTCCATATATACATCCATCCCCTCTCAAACAGGATTTTTCAACATATCCTATGCTGCCCATTGGGTGGATGTTCCTGCCGGCATTAAGGTAAAAGAAAAAAACCGCATAGTGCGGTTTTTAAAAGATTGTCTCTAAGAGCTGATCAGGATCTATGATTAAATGTCCATCCTGATCTGTTTCAATTAACATTTCTTTTTTCATTTTTGTTAAAGTCCTGCTGACCGTTTCCCTTGTAGTGCCAATCATATTGGCAAGGTCTTTATTGGTGAAGTCTCCTTTTAAAATAAAGCTGCCGTCTTCACGCTTTTGCCCATGCATTTTGGCAAGACGGACAAGCAATTTGATGATTTGTTCATAAGTATTGTTTAAAATTTGCGCTTCCAGCCTCTCCTGCAGATCGACAATCTTCTCGCCCAGAACTTTAAACACCTTTATGCACAGCTCAGGGTTCTCAATTAGTACCTTTTCGAATTGCGAAATTGGCACAACGACGAGCTGAGCATTTTCCAGCACCTCCGAAAAAGCCGGATACCCGCCTTTTCTGAAAAATCCTACATGAGGGAACATCTCGCCTTTTGTTAAGATGGCAACAATCTGCTCTTTTCCATTAATGTCACTTCTATAAATCTTAACTCTGCCGCAGTTAATAAAATAAACATTGTCAAGCGGGTCATCCTGAAGAAAAACGTGACTTCCTTTTTTCCATTCCCGAGAAATTGATATCTCTACCACTTTATCCAGCTCTTCATTGTTCAGTTCTTTAAAAAGAGAGAACTGGGAAAGAACTCCCTTAATTTCTTCTGCTCTCATAATCCACCTCTTGCGTCTGTCCTATTAAGCTTATTGTAACAAAAAACATTCATAAACTTTATATTAAGAAAAGCTTATTATATAAAATCAGGCCCTTAAATGGATAGGCCGGCTGGAACACCTAAATATATCGGACTTTATTGGTGAAAAATGATTTTAATCCCTGAGCGAATATATTAAAAGTTAAGATGGCGCAGGTCATTGCAAAAGCTGGGAAGAAAGGAATCCAAATCGGGCCTCTTATATCCTCAAAGGCCTTCATCAGCATCATAGGCCAAGAAATCGAATTATTGATCAATTGCCAATCTCCTCCCATAGATTGGACTAAATCCTGGGAAATAAAAATGCCGACAAACCCTAATTGACCAAGCAAAAACATGACTTTTCCAAGGTCTGTAACCATATATACAAGAAGCTTACTAAAAAGAAAAGGCAGATAGTATGTTCTGAAAAGCCTGTAAGGTGAAGCCCCAGCAGCAATTCCTCCATATATATATTCCTTGGAAGATATCTGATCAAATTCCAGCTTTATCATTTCTGCAGCACGGGGCATTTCTGCCATACCTATAATTAGAAGCAGGAATAGAGGCCGGTGTTCAGTTAACAAAAATGGCGGAAGCATGGCAAGAAGCATGACAATGATGATGGTTGGAATATATGACAGCAGTCCATTAAGCCATTTAAGGAGGAGGTGTGTACCCATCCACTTTTTGTGAGCAAGAAAGGAGAGCGGAATGGCCAGTGCATATCGCAGGACAGTTATACAGGCAACCAGCAAAATTGTTTCTTTTGCTCCCAATATGACCAGGCTGAGCAAATCTCTTCCGCTTTTGTCAGTGCCGAAGAGGTAATCCTCAGATGGCGGATATGGGGGTATAACTGGCTTTTTATCCTCATTAAGGATGTATGTAATCTTTGTTAACTCGCGGTCTACAAAAGGAAGATATGGTCCGGCAAACGTGATTGCCAATAATATCAGCAGCAAAACAGTTCCTATACAAAATAAGGCATGTTTCTTAAACCATATTGAAAAGCGCATACTCCATCACAACCTTCCTTTTGGCACGAGCCAGAATTTTACTATCTGTGAAAGGACAATAGTTATAAACATGATAAAGAGGAAAGGGAGCATTAGGGACAGTGCCTTTATTTCATCATTAGAAGATATGCTGAATAGCAGCTCCTTGCCTGCCCCATTATAGCCAGCCAGCTTTTCAATGATTGGCAGGCTGGATAGGATATAGAGCATCACCAGCTGCGCCTGGTTCAAAATGGGGGACCAGCAATTCCAGAGCATATGCAGGAGTGCTTTAAAGTCGCCCAGACCTTTCGCATAGGTTGTGCGCACATATTCTTCCCCCATTTCATTTTCAAGTGCAGCCGACGTGAAACGGGACATATGAAGAAATGGAAACACGGATAAAGAAATGAGAGGCAGTAAAAAGCTATACCAATTTTCATGCCCGTAAAGCTTAAAGTGGGGCAGCCCATGCTGCATCATCAGAATCAAAAGATATTGAATGGCAATAAAAAGAAAAAAATCGGGTACGGAAGAAAACAGCCATGAAAGAAAGTTCTGCAGCTTCCCGGTGAATTTTTTTCTCCTGTAAAATTGGAGTGCACCCATCAGTGTGCCAATGAGCATGCTGGCCATAAAAGCCGGCAATATAATCTTAATGCTGCGCATAACAAATATCGCTGATTCCTCACTGACTGGCCGTCCGCTCCTTGCATCACCCAAACCTTTTTCAGTTACTATATAATCAGTAAAATCTTGTATTCTCTTTTTATATATTTCCAAGCTAAAGGGATAATCCGCTTCAACATGAAACGCCGAAAAAACAGTTACCTCTTGTTCCCGGGGAAGAAGAAGAATCAGGATAAATCCAATCAGTATTAACAAAAACACCGCTGCTGATTTTAAAATGCTGTGCAGCATGGCTTCACCTCTTTTAAATAAATGAAAAATATACATAATATTGTCCTATATTTGGAACTTTCAGTCAATTTTTTCCATGAAATCTGATTAAGAGGAATTGCGGACGAAGATTTTAAAGTTTAATAGAATATTTCCATAAAAAGTTAATGGAATTTAAGAGTTTGCTCTGTTAGAACGAACGTTTATTCGCTAGAATAGTGGTATGAGGTGAAATAGATGAAAGTACGTAAAAATCTGCCTGAAATCATGAAAGAACTTATATCTGAACAGCAATATAAAGATAATATTGTCCATTGGCATACAATAGAAGAAAAAGAGGCTAAGACTGCCTGCCTTCCGGAAGATATTCATCCCTCATTAATAGAGGCATTGCAAAAAAGGGGCATTACAAGGCTCTATACACATCAAAAAACATCTTATCGTACAGCCATTAATGGGGACAGTTTTGTAGCAGTTACTCCAACAGCCTCAGGAAAAACGCTTTGCTACAACCTTCCAGTCCTGCAGACGATTGTCAATGATCCAGATGCTAGGGCGCTTTATATGTTTCCGACAAAAGCCCTGGCACAGGACCAAAAAAGCGAAATCAATGAAATCATCCAGGAGTCTGGATTGGATATCAATTCCTATACATACGACGGGGATACACCAGCAAACATTCGGCAAAAGGTACGCAGGGCTGGGCATGTGGTTATAACAAACCCGGATATGCTTCATTCTGCGATATTGCCCCATCATACAAAATGGGTGTCTTTGTTTGAAAATTTGAAGTATGTGGTCATAGATGAACTTCATATTTACAGAGGAGTATTTGGAAGCCATGTAGCCAATGTCATACGCCGCCTTAGACGTATTTGCCGCTTTTACGGGAGTGACCCCATTTTTATCTGTACTTCTGCAACAATTGCAAATCCATTGGAACTCGCAGAAAAGCTTACAGAAAAGCCGATGAAACTCGTAGATAATAATGGAGCCCCGAGCGGGAAAAAGCATTTTGTATTTTACAATCCTCCTATTGTCAATAAACCGCTTAATATTAGAAGAAGCGCTACTCTGGAAGCGAGAAAGCTAGCAGGTGAACTTCTGAAAAACAAAATCCAGACCATTGTGTTTGCAAGAAGCAGAGTCAGAGTCGAGATTCTTCTGACCTACCTCCAGGAGCTTGTAAAGCATAAATTGGGATCTAAAGCTATTCGGGGTTATCGAGGGGGGTATCTGCCAACCCAGAGGCGGGAAATAGAAAAAGGACTTCGTTCAGGGGAGATTTATGGAGTTGTCAGCACAAATGCCCTTGAGCTCGGAGTGGACATCGGACAGCTGCAGGTTTGTATCATGACTGGATACCCCGGTACAATTGCCAGCTCATGGCAGCAGGCTGGACGTGCAGGCAGAAGGCATGGTGAATCACTTGTCATCATGGTGGCAAGTTCCAGTCCACTCGACCAATATGTTATTCAAAACCCTGAATACTTTTTTAATAAAAGTCCTGAAACAGCCAGAATTAATCCAGATAACCTTATTATTCTGGTGGATCATATCAAGTGTGCAGCCTATGAGCTTCCTTTTAATGCCGGGGAACGTTTTGGCACCTTTGAAACTGAAGAGGTATTGGAATACCTGGCAGAAGAAAGGATACTGCATCAAAACGGAGATAAATTCTATTGGATGAAAGACTCATTTCCTGCCCATAACATCAGCCTCCGTTCAGCATCACAGGAAAATGTCGTTATAATCGATCAATCAGATATCGCGAATGTGAAAGTTATTGGGGAAATGGACCGCTTTTCCGCTATGACTCTTCTGCATGAAGAAGCAATTTATCTCCACCAGGGGACCCAGTTTCAGGTGGAAATGCTTGATTGGGAAGAGAAAAAAGCCTTTGTCCGCGAAGTGGATGTAGACTATTTTACAGATGCTAACCTGGCAGTTGAGCTAAAGGTGCTGGAACAGGATAAACTCAGAACATCCACCATTGGAGAAGTAGGGTTTGGGGATGTAAGTGTAGTGGCAATGGCTACGATCTTTAAGAAAATTAAGTTTGAAACACATGAAAATATCGGATCTGGTCCAATAACACTTCCGGAAGAAGAACTTCATACAAGCTCAACCTGGCTTTCGTTTAACAAGGAATCCTTAAATTATAAGGAAGATCGGCTTGAGCAGGGACTCATCGGAACAGCGCATGCCCTGAAGCATATAGTGCCGCTATTTGTTATGTGTGATCCTCAGGATGTTCATGTTGTCCCCCAGGTAAAAGCATCCCATAATGAAAAGCCGACAATCTTTTTCTATGACAGGTACCCCGGCGGTGTAGGGTTAAGCGAGAAAATTTTTGGGGGAATAGAACATATCATGCACGAAACGATGGAAATGGTAAGCAGATGTTCATGTGACCAGGGCTGTCCTTCCTGCACCGGAACAGATACTTCATTAGAAACGGCAAAAAAAGACGTACTGAAGATACTTAGCTCTTTTAAAAATGGTGTTAATGATGCGGGTGATAGCATTGTCCATTAAAAACAAACTGAACAGGTTAAAAGGCCATCTCGGCACAGAGGATAAACAGTCATCTCCCATAAAGTTGTCAAAGAATAATATCGATGTGCCATTCAAAGAAGTATGGGAATCCGAAAATGTCTATCCATATTATTTTGAGGACTCCTATTGCCTAGTAAGGGAAAAGGAGTATAGCCTTG